>CALVRN010000001.1 GCA_944358675.1 uncultured Bacilli bacterium
ATTAAAAATTGACAAAAAAATAACCATTTTTCAATGGTTTATACGATTTTATTAATTTAAAACTGTCAAATTCCCGACTAATGGAATAGCTTGGTTTACTAACCCTAAAGTTCTTTGAGCACCATTTAAAATGCCACTCCAGTTAATACCACTACGTAAAGCTCCACCAAATAATCCTCTTCCTAAACCAGATGTAGCTGTGGGCATAACATAATAATATGGATTATAAAAATTCATGATTTAAGCCCCTTTCTAAAATATTATATGTTTTAACTAAAAAAAGTTTTATTTTATAATTTATTATGTTATAATATTTTTAGTGTAAAAGAATAGGAAGGTGTCAAAATGGGATTATTATCGCCGTTTGTTTATGTATATCATGGTCTTCTTGCTATTTTAAAAGCTATTGGTAGTTTTATAAAATATGTTTTTTTAGGAATTTTAGCTTTTCCAACAATGATTGTGAAATTATTTGTTAAAGACAAAACAAATAAAAAAGTAACAATTGAAACAAAAAAGACTGACAATCGCTATAAAAAAACTGATATTTTACTAGCTGAGCACCAAAGAGAGAAAGAAAAAAAAGAAAAAGAAGAAGAAAAAATTAGACAAAAACAACAAGAAATCCAAGAGAAAAAAGTACAAAAACGTTTAAATGATTATATTCAAGATAGTTCTAAACTCGAAGATAAAACAGATGATGAAAAACTAGATAAAGTCGGAAATAAAGTAATGTCTTTTTCTGAAAAATTAAAAAACTTATTAGGTACTCAAATTGGTGAAGGTGGACAAGTTAAAGACAAATACAAAGATGCAGAAGAAATGATTATCAACTATGATGGTCCAGAAGCTGGAAAAACAAAAAACAAAATGACATACGAATATATAGCTCGAACACCAGAAGGACAAGTTATCAAAGGATATTTTGCAGCATTTTCATTAGTAGAAGTACACTCATTTTTAAAAGCTCAAGGTTATAAAGTTTATAATATAAAAACAAGTAGATGGATTAATATCATGTATGGTAATGTTGGTGGGTCACATGATAAATTTAAAACACATGATTTAATCTTCTTCTTAGCTCAAGTATCTACATATTTAAAAGTTGGTATCCCACTTGCAGATGCAATTAGAATTTTAACTAAACAATTTAAAAACAAGGCATATAAAAGAATACTTACTTCTTTAAATTACGATTTAACAACAGGTAAAAGTTTTAGTGAAGCAATGGCTAAACAAGAAAAAGCTTTTCCCAGCATATTAATCAATATGGTAAAAACAGCTGAAATGACTGGTGAACTTCCTGAAACATTAGATGATATGGAAGAATATTTTACAGAAATTGAAGAAACCAGAAAAGCAATGGTTACCGCTATGATGTATCCTGCAATTATCTTTGTAATAGCCATTGGTGTTGGAACTTTTATTATGTTATATGTTGTACCAAAATTTATTGAAATTTATGAAACAATGGATAATGCTAAAATACCTGCAATCACAACAGCCGTTTTAGCTTTAAGTCAATTCTTACAAAAATATATTATTTATATTGGTATTGTTTCTATAATTTTACTAGTCCTATTTATCTATTTATATAAAAATATTCAATCATTCAGAAAAACAATACAATGGGCATTAATGCACTTACCTGTATTTGGTGATGTAATTATATATAAAGAAGTTACAACATTTACTAAAACATTTTCTTCATTGCTTTCACATAATGTATTTATTACCGACAGTATGGAAATATTAAATAAAGTTACAAACAATGAAATATATAAAGACTTAATATATGATGCAATTAATAATATTGCTCAAGGTAGATCTATCTCATCTGCATTTAAAGACCAATGGGCATTCCCAATTCCAGCATATGAAATGATCGTTACTGGTGAACGTACAGGTCAACTTCCAGAAATGATGCACAAGATTTCACTTTATTATCAAGATTTACACAAAAACTCAGTAACACGTATTAAGACATTTGTTGAACCAGCTTTAATCATCATGTTAACAGCTATGGTTGGAGTAATAGTTTTATCAATTGTTGTTCCAATGTTCTCAATGTATAGTCAAATTCAAGCATAAGGGTGATGTTATGGAACTAATTATTTGTATATTTTTATTTGTGATAGGAACTATTTTTGGTTCCTTTTACAATGTAGTTGGATATAGACTTCCCAAAGGCGAATCAATTATTTATCCGCCAAGTCATTGTACTAATTGTAATCATAAATTAACATCTATTGAATTAATTCCTATTTTGTCATATATTTTTCAAAAAGGTAGATGCAAACATTGCCATCAAAAAATTTCACTCTTTTATCCAATTTTTGAAGCTTTAACCGGTATTTTATTCATCCTTTGTTACTTATCCTACGGATTAAAACCAGAATTAATTATCGCATTAACATTCATCTCTATGATGATTATAATTGTTGTAAGCGATTATCATTATTTAATTATTTCAGATGAAGTATTAATTACTTTTGCAGCCATTTTATTTATAGAAACATTATGTATTAGTGGTTTAGAAAGTGCCTTATATTCATTATTAAATGGAGCTTTAGCTTTTTTAACAATGTTTTTACTTAAAAAATTTGGAGATTTTCTATTTAAAAAAGAGTCAATGGGCGGAGGAGATATAAAACTATTGTTTATTTTTGGAATGGTTTTAACTTATCCTATCGCAATCCTTTCAATATTTGTTGGATCATTGATTGGACTTCCTATTGCTTTATTAATACTTTATAAAAAGAAAGATCACGTACTTCCGTTTGGACCATTTTTAGCAGCCGGTGCTACCTTACTTTTGCTTTTGCAAGTAAATTTAGATATGATTTTAAATTTGTATAGATAAATCAGTAAAATAACTGATTTATTTTGTGGTATAATGATTGAGGGAAAAATAGAAAGAGGTAGATATAATGAAACCATTATTATTATGTATATTAGATGGAGTAGGTATTAGAAAAAATACACATGGAAATGCTTTAACCGCAGCCAATACTCCAAATTTAGATAAGATTTTTAGTGAATATCCACATACAACCCTAGAAGCAAGCGGTCCATTTGTTGGACTTCCAAAAGGACAAATGGGCAACAGTGAAGTAGGGCACATTAATATTGGAACAGGAAGAGTACCAAAACAGTCAATTGATATTATAAATGATGCCCTAGAAAATGGTAATATTAAAGATAATGAAGAATACAAAAATTTAATCAAACACATTAAAAAATACAATTCCAATTTACACATTTGTGGATTACTTAGTGATGGAGGAATACACTCACACATAAATCATTTATTAGGTTTGATTGATATATTAAAAGATGAAAAAATCAACATTTATTATCACATTTTTACTGATGGTAGAGATACAACACCACATGAATCCCTAAATTTTATCAAAATTCTACAAGATAAAATTAATAAAACTAATACCGGAAAAATAGCCACTATTAGTGGAAGATATTATGCAATGGATAGAGATAATAGATGGGATAGAATAAAAAAAGCCTATGATATAATGACTAGTAAAACAAAAATTCATAATATTCAAGACAAAATAAATGAATCTTATAATGATGGGATTACCGATGAATTTATTGTTCCTTTTGCAGCCTGTGAGGGAATAATTAAAGAAAATGATGGAATATTAGTTTTTAATTTTAGACCAGATAGACTAAGAGAATTATTTACTGCTTTAAGCAATCCTAATTTTAATGAATTTGAAAGAAAATTTATTCCTAATTTAAAATTAGTTACAATGATGCCCGTAGATAATAATGTAATATGTACTAATTTATTCCATCATCCAAAAATTACTAATTATTTAGGCGAAGTTTTAGCTAAAAATAATCTAAAACAGTTAAGAATCGCCGAAACAGAAAAATATGCCCATGTAACATACTTCTTTGATGGTGAAAATAAAGATAAACTTAATGGATGTGATCAAATATTAATACCATCGCCAAAAGTAGCAACATACGATTTAAAACCGGAAATGAGTGCTTATGAAATAACAAACACTTTACTTTCAAAAATCGAAAATTACGATGTAATTATTCTAAATTTTGCAAACGGTGATATGGTTGGACACACTGGAAATTTTGAAGCAACCGTAAAAGCATTAGAAAGCATTGATGAATGTATTGGCAAATTATATAAAAAAATATGTAATTTAAATGGAACTATGATAATTACTGCCGATCATGGAAATTGCGATTATATGCTTGATAATAACAATAATATCATAACATCTCATTCAGTAAATCCTGTACCATTTTTAATTACCAATAAAAATTTAAAACTTAAAAATGGTAAACTCGCAGATATCGCTCCAACTATACTTACACTCCTAAGTGTAAATATTCCTGAAGAAATGACTGGCGATATTTTAACTTTGAAACAATTGTGATATAATATCTTTATCAAAGGTGATATTATGAAGACAAATTATAACTTAATAATGGAAAACATAATAGAAAATTTAAAAGATAAACCTCAATTATTATTACATGCATGTTGTGGAGTATGTAGTAGTTCAGTAATTGAAAGGCTTTATCCTTTTTTTGATATAACCATTCTTTACTATAATCCAAATATATATCCAAAAGAAGAATACATAAAAAGATTCAACACTCAAAAAGAAATTATTCAAAAAATGGATGTAAATGTTAAATTAGTAGAAATCGGTTATGAATCAAATGAGTTTAAAAAAATTTCTCAAGGTTTAGAAAAAGAAAAAGAAGGCGGAATCAGATGTACAAAATGTTTTTATCTAAGGCTTGAAAAAACAGCCCAAATAGCAAAAGAAAATAATTATGATTATTTTACAACAACGTTATCTGTAAGTCCTTATAAAGATAGTGAAAGATTAAATAAAATTGGTAAGGTATTATCAGATAAATATGGAGTAAAATATTTATATTCTGATTTTAAAAAGAAAGAAGGTTATAAAAGAAGTAACGAGCTAGCTAAAAAATATAATCTTTATCGCCAGCACTACTGCGGATGTGAATATTCTTTAAATGAAATGAACAATTACATGCAAAAAAATTATTAGAAAGTAAAAGTAGATAGAGGTATTGTATGAAAAAGAAGTATGTTATTGGAATCGTATCAATTACTATTTTATTAATTATTTTATCAGTTATATTTTTTATACCACCTAAATTTGAATTAAAAGGTGGAAAAAACATTGAAATCAAATATGGAGAAAAATATAAAGAGCCAGGTTACAAAGTAACTAAATTTGGTCAAAATTTAAACAAAAATGTCAAAATAACAAACAAAATAAAAAATAAAGTAGGAACTTATGATGTAATTTATAAAGTTAAAATATTTGGAATTACTTTTAGCCAAACAAGGACAGTTAAAATAGTAGATTTAGAAAAACCGGTTATAACTTTAAACGGAAATACAAATGTTTTAATATGTCCAAATTCAGAATATCAAGAAGAAGGTTATAAAGCTATAGACAATTATGATGGTGATATAACAGAAAAAATAAAAATTACAAAAAAAGATAATATAATTACATATTTTGTTAAAGATTCATCCAATAATGAAGCTAAAGTTACAAGAAAAATTATTAAAGAAGATAAAACCTCACCTTCAATTAATTTAAAAGGAAATAAAGCAATAACATTATATTTAGGAAACACTTGGAAAGATCCAGGGTATACTGCAAATGACAATTGCGATAATGATATTACAAATAAAGTTGCTATAAGTGGAAGTGTAAATACAAATAAACTTGGAACATATAAAATAACTTATGCAGTTAAAGATAGTTCTCAAAATCAAACAACCGTTCAAAGAACTGTCAAAGTCATCTCAAAACCAACCAATTCTGGATCTTCATCTGGCAAAAAAGGGACTATTTATCTAACATTTGATGATGGACCTAAAGAAGGAACTACTAACGTAATTCTAGATATTTTAAAAGAAGAAAATGTCAAAGCAACCTTTTTTGTAACAAATTCTGGACCCGACTATTTAATTAAACGCGAATATAATGAAGGACATACTGTTGGACTTCATACCGCTTCGCATAATTACAGTATAGTATATAAATCAGTTGATAGTTATTACAATGATTTAAAACAAGTTCAAGATAGAGTAAAAAGAATAACTGGATATGAATCAAAAATAATAAGATTTCCAGGTGGCTCTTCTAATACTGTTTCTAAAAACTATTCTAAAGGAATTATGAGCATACTTACAAAAGATGTTTTAAATAAAGGCTATAAATATTATGATTGGAATATATCATCAGGTGATGCAGGTGAAACAACAAGTTCATCAGGAGTTTATAATAATGTAATAAGATCTTTAAGCAAAAATAGAGCTAACATGATTTTGATGCATGATATTAAACCATATACAAGAGATGCCTTAAGAAATATTATTAGGTATGGAAAAAATAATGGTTACACATTTGAAAAAATAACAATGAGTACACCAATGATAACTCATCACGTAAACAATTAAAGTTCACTTTTGTGAGCTTTTTCTTTGTAAAACCTTTTGTTTTAATGTATAATTGTGGTAGGTGAGAAGTATGTTTTATCAAAATATCCAAAGTTACATCAAACAAAATAAAATACCTATAATAATCATTATCTGTTTGATTTTTAATATAATTATAATTTTATGGTATATGAGTGGATTAAACACACCAGATGTACATTTTAAAAAAATAAAACCATTAGTAAATTACAATAAAGAAATAAAAATGCCAAAAGCAAAAAAAGTAGTTATAAAAAATATTAATCCATCTATTATATCCGATAAAACAATTTATTTAACATTTGATGATGGACCTAGTTATTTAACAGAAAAAGTCTTAGATATTTTAAAAGAAGAAAATGTTCCAGCAACCTTTTTTGTGATTTCTAGTCAAATTGATAAGTATTCTGACATCGTAAAAAGAATGCGTGAAGAGAATCATACAGTCGCACTTCATAGCAATACTCACAATTATAGTTATATATATTCATCAGATGTAAATTATTTTAATGATTTAGAAGCCATCAGAACAAAGGTATATAATATAATAGGCACAAAACCAAGAATTATTAGACTGCCAGGAGGATCATCTAATACAGTTTCCAAAAAATATAATCAAGGAATAATAACAAGAATCACCAATAAACTTACAGAAAATGATTTTTATTATTTTGATTGGAATATTGATAGTGAAGATGCATCTGGTAAACTCTCAAAAGAATGCATATTTCAAAACGTTGTGAATAAAATACATAGTGGAACTAATATAGTATTAATGCACGATGCCGCAACTAAAACCACTACCGTAGAGGCATTAAAAGATATAATTGATTATGCAAAAGCCAATGGATATACATTCTCAAAAATAACTAAAAATACTCCCGCAATTCATCATCATATAAATAACTAAGATAAGCCAATAACTTATCTTTTTCTATTAAATTATGGGAAAATATGTAAAGTTTAAATATATTTTGTTAGGCTATTGACAGTTATTTTAATAAGTACTAAAATGAATTTTGATGACGCTAAAAAGAGGTGAATTATGGAAAAAGCAATATATCAAATAAAAAATTTAAATCACACAATTATGCGTTATTGTTATATAACAGGTGCTTTAAAAGATAATCTTCCAACTCCAGCACAAATGCAAATATTACATTATATTGGTTCAAAAAAAGGTAAAAAAGTATATCAAAGAGATATCGCTGTATCTTTAGGTTTAAGAAGAGCAACTCTTTCTGAAATACTTAAAACTATGGAGAGAAATAAACTTATTTCTAAAGTCTCAGATGAAAAAGACACTAGAATAAAAGAAATTATCTTAAGTGAAAATGCCAAAGAAAAATTTGAAGCAGTCAAAAAAAATTTGGATGCTACTGAAAAAGCCGCTATACGCGGTATAAATCAAAAAGAATTGGAAATATTTTTTAAAGTAGTAAAAAAAATGCAAGAAAATTTAAATAAAGAAGGGATAGATATATGTTAAAACTATTAAAAAATTTAACTAAAAAAGAATGGTTATATGCAATCTTTTGCGTAATTTTAATTGTTGGTCAAGTATGGCTTGAACTAAAAATACCCGACTATATGTCTGAAATTACTGTTCTAGTTCAAACTGAAGGAAGTAAAATGAATGACATTATATTAAATGGTGGTTATATGGTTTTATGCGCTTTAGGTAGCTTAATTTTTGCCATGGGTGCAGGATACTTTGCAGCATACATTGCTTCAGAATTCTCAAAGAATACAAGAAAACAAATATTTAATAAAGTCCAAAACTTAGACACAGAAGAAGTTAAAAACTTTCAAACAAGCAGCTTAATCACTAGAACAACTAATGATGTTACTCAAATTGAGATGTTAATTGCTATGGGACTTCAATTATTAGTAAAAGCTCCTATAACAGCAGTATGGGCAATCACAAAAATATTAAACAAAGGATGGCAATGGAGTGCCGTTACAGGCGTTGCTGTCTTAATACTTCTTGGTGTTATTACAATGCTTATGATTATTGTTATACCAAGATTTAAGATTGTTCAAAAATTAATCGATAAAATTAACGGACTTGCAAGGGAAAATTTAACAGGAATTAGAGTAGTTAGAGCATTTAATGCAGAAAAATATCAAGAAAATAAATTCGATGAAACTAATAACAAACTTACTAATTTACAATTATTTAATCAAAAAAAATTTGCAATCATGATGCCTGTTATGTATTTAATTATGTATGGTTTAACTTTATCAATATATTTTATTGGAGCCGGCATGATACAAAATTCTGTATTAGCAGATAAAATAACCATATTTGGAAATATGATTGTTTTCAGTTCGTATGCAATGCAAGTTATTATGTCATTTTTAATGCTTGCCATGATATTTATGATGATTCCAAGATCACAAGTTTCTGCAAAAAGAATTAATGAAGTTTTAGACACAACACAAAAAATTATACCGGGAAAATTTAATGGCAATACAAAAGAAAAAGGCACTGTTGAATTTAAAAATGTTTCATTTAAATATCCTGATGCTGATGAATATGTTTTAGAAAACATTTCATTCAAAGTTAATCAAGGGGAAACAATCGCATTTATTGGCTCAACTGGAAGTGGTAAAAGCACATTGATAAATTTAGTTCCAAGATTTTACGATGCTACTGAAGGAGAAGTTTTAATTGATGGGGTAAATGTTAAAGATTATAAGCCAGAAGCTTTAAATAATAAATTAGGTTATGTTCCTCAAAAAGCCGTTATGTTTGCTGGTACTGTTAATTACAATATTTCATATGGAGATAATGGAAAGGGAGAAATTAATCAAACAAAAATAAAAGAAGCCGCTAAGGTAGCCCAAGCTAGCGAATTTATTGAAAAAATGGATGAAAAATATGAAACCCATATTGCTCAAGGTGGTACAAATGTATCAGGTGGACAAAAACAAAGATTAGCTATTGCCAGAGCCATTGCTAGAGATCCTGAAATATATATATTTGATGATTCTTTTTCAGCACTAGATTATAAAACAGATGCTGTACTTAGAAAAGAATTAAAAAAATACACTAAAAGCGCAACAAGTTTAATTGTCGCCCAAAGAATTGGTACTATTATGAATGCAGATAAAATAGTTGTTTTAGATAGTGGTAAATGTGTTGGAATAGGAACACATAAAGAATTATTAAAAAATTGTGAAGTATATAAACAAATAGCACTGTCACAATTATCAAAGGAGGAGTTAGAAAATGCCTAGACCAAGTCAAGGACAAAGTTATGAAAAAGCTAGAGATTTTAAAGCAGCAATTAAAAGATTATTTCATGAAATAAATACTTATAAAATTTTAATTGTAGCAGCATTCACTTTAGCTATATTAGGGTCAATATTATCCATTTTAGCTCCAAATAGACTATCAAATCTGACCGATGAAATATCTGCAGGATTAGTTATTAATAGTGACAATATGGAAGCACTAAATAAAAAAGTAAGTGAAAATTTAAGTGAAGATAATCTTAAAAAAATACTTATAAAAGTATTAAATCCAGATATATCAGAAAACAATATTAGAAGTATTTTAACCGATAATAGTATTTCTAATGAAGATAAAACAAAATTCCAAGAAATTTTATCAAAAATGGAAGATAATCAAAATGAAGCATTTAGTGAATTATCATCACTTCCTAATAGTATTTTAAACAAAATATTTAAAGACTCAAAATACGAAGAAAAAACAATCACTAGTGAAGATAAAATTAATTTAATTAAATCTAGCAATGACATTACCAAAATAAATTTATCAGAAAATTTACAAAGTATTTTCTTTACTGAAATTACAATTGATGGAATTAAAATTTCTCCAAATGATCAATATAAATATTTAAAAACTATAAGTAGTTTAGATAAAAATACTGGTGAAGAAAAATTATATAAAACTTTAGACACATTACCAAAATCAATTAGAAAAGTTATTGAACCAGTTATGAATATGGACAAAATCAAAGGAATAACTATTTTGTTAGTTTGTATGTATTTAACTAGTGCTTTATTCACATATATTCAATCTATATGTATGACAGATGTGGCAAATAAATTTGCAAATAACTTACGTAGTAGAATTTCTATTAAAATAAATAAATTACCACTTAAATATTTTGATAAACATCAAGTTGGAGATATTTTATCTAGAATAACAAACGATGTTGATATAATTGCTCAATCAATGAACCAATCACTTGCATCATTAGTAAGCAGTATCACATTATTTTTAGGTAGCATTATAATGATGTTTGTTACAAACTGGATTTTAGCAATTACAGCTATTCTTTCAAGTTTGATTGGATTTATTGGTATGGCATTTATTCTTAAAAATTCACAAAAATATTTCTTGCAAAGGCAAACTGAATTAGGCAATTTAAATGGTCATATTGAAGAAATATATTCAGGTTTAAATGTTGTTAAAGCATATAACGGTAAAGAAGAAGCAATTCAAAAATTTGATGAATATAATAAAAAAGTTTGTCAAAGTAATAAGAAAAGTCAATTTTTATCAGGTTTAATGCAACCAATAATGGCTTTTATTGGTAACTTTGGATATGTAGCTGTATGTATTGTTGGTGCAATGCTTACAATGAATGGACAAATTTCATTTGGTGTCATAGTAGCATTTATGACATATGTCAGATTATTCACAAATCCACTTTCTCAAATCGCCCAAGCAATGACTTCACTACAATCAACAGCTGCAGCAAGCGAAAGAGTATTTGACTTCTTAGATGAACCAGAAATGAGTACACAAAAAGACATAACCAAACATTTAGAAACTAGTAATGTTAAAGGATATATTGACTTTGAAAACGTTATATTTAAATATGATGGAAATGATAATCCAACTATAAAAAACTTTACAGCACATGCAAAACCTGGACAAAAAATTGCAATTGTAGGCCCAACAGGTGCTGGTAAAACAACCATGGTGAATCTACTTATGAAATTTTATGATATCAATTCTGGAGACATCAAAATAGATGGTGTTTCTACCAAAGAATTAACAAGAGAAAACATCCACAATTTATTTACCATGGTTCTTCAAGATACTTGGTTATTTGAAGGAAGTATTAAAGAAAATATCATTTATAACCGTACTAATATATCCGATGATAGAGTTAGAGAAGTTTGTAAAGAGGTCGGATTAGATCACTTTATCAGAACATTATCTAAAGGATATGACACCGTTTTATCAGATAATGAAAGTGTTTCAGCCGGTCAAAGACAATTGTTAACTATCGCAAGAGGAATGATTAAAGAAACCCCATTTTTAATTTTAGATGAAGCTACATCTAATGTTGATACAAGAACAGAAGAATTAGTTCAAACAGCAATGGATAAATTAACTGAAGGAAAAACTTCATTTATAATTGCTCACAGATTATCTACTATTAAAAATGCCGATTTAATTTTAGTTATGAAAGAAGGAAATATTGTCGAACAAGGAAATCATGAACAGTTAATGGTCAAAAATGGTTTTTATGCTAATCTATATAATTCACAATTCGAACAGTAGGCTAAAACCTACTTTTCTTATTGATATTTTTGTTTTATAATATAATGCTGAAAGGTTGATAATTTATGGATGTTATAATTCAAATTGCTTTATTTTTATTGACAGCATTTAATTTATTAATAACGTTTAAAGAAGGTAAAAAAATATATAATTTTTATAAGGAAAAATATAAAAGAAGAATCGAACTTAAGGAGCATATTTTAAACCAAAAGAGTTTACTTAATAAAACATTAGGTAATTTGAATTTAATTAAACTTAAAAGACCTTTAAGAGCCAAATTTACTGAAGAAGAAGCAATTCATTTTAATGGTTTGATGGATAAAATAAAGTTAGAAAATACGGATTTATATTTGTTTATAGATACTTTACTTGAATTTATCAATAAAGAAGATATTAGAATATTCATTAATAGAATTGATGATTTGGTTATTAATTATCTTTCTTTAAAAGAAATTAAGTATCAAAATGGCGGATATACTGCTGGAACATATAATGGACAGGAAAATAGAATTAAAATATATTTTGATAAAAATAATTCAGTTTTAGATCACGAGCTTTTGCACGCAGCCTCATCTGGAGATAAAAATGCTAGAGTAGGGTTTAGTTTAGTATTTGAAAAAGCTGGAATGTTTGGTGAAGGTCTTAATGAAGGTTATACGGAACTATTAAATCAAAGAATTTTTAATCATCTAAATAGTAGTTATCCATATTTAACTGTTCTTGCTGAATTAATAGAAAACTTTTATGAAAATAAAGATGATATGATGAAGGATTTTTTTCATGCAGATTTATTAGCACTAATTAGTGAATTATTAAAAAGTATGTCTTTAGAAGAAGCTATTGATATAATAACAAGTATGGATTTGTTTTTGTACCAAAATGAAGCTAGTTTTATGGAGTTTGTAAGTTTAAGGCAAAAAATAATGCAGATATATGAAAGAAGGTTTATTCTTGATGATTCCAAAGGCGAAAAAAGGCTTGTCAAGCAATTATTTAAAAAAACAAATAATGTTGACAAAACTTGACAAAAATAATATTTAGAGATATAATTGAACATGTCTTTAAAAAGGAAGTGATGGTATGCATATGAACAAACTTGCATATTTAAAAAATCTAAAAGATGCTTTTAAAACTTATAATGATGAAAATGATGTTATAGATTTTGAACTTGTTCAAAAAATGTATGATTATGCAAATCATTTAGATGAATTGACCGATGAAGAAAAACAACAATTAGATGATTTTATAGCTGAAAATACAATAAGCATTGAGCATTTGGCCAATATATATTTGGATAAAAAGGGCGAAGAAAACCTAAGTCATTTACTTACAAGAATGTTTCCAATTCAAGTAACCAAACCACAATGCAAAATAAAATTCATAAAAGGTAAAGAAAATATATTAACTGAAGCTATATATCAAGCAAACAAAATGAAAGTTTTATGCAAAACAAGAAAGAAAATTGTTGCATAAAACTTTTTTTCACAAAAAATACACATTAAAAATATATAATTTCTATGGAGATGATTTTATGCGATTATTAATAGTAGATGATGAAAAATTGATTAGAGATGTAATTAAGACATATGCCGAAACAGAAAACTATGAAACTATTGAAGCAGAAGATGGATTAGAAGCATTAGAAATTGCTAAAAATGAGAAAATAGATCTAATTGTTTTAGATATCATGATGCCTAAAATGGATGGAATGACTTTTCTCGAAGAAATTAAAAAAATTAAAAATGTACCAGTTATTATTTTATCAGCCAGAAATGAAGAATATGATAAATTAAGAGGATTTGATTTAGGTACCGATGACTATTTAACAAAACCCTTTAGTCCAAAAGAACTTTTAGCCAGAATAAAAGCCATTTTAAAAAGAAGTGGAAAAATGATGCCAGATAGTTATGAATATAAAGGTTTAAAAATTGATTATCCCGGTCATGTAGTATATATTGATGGTAAAGAAATTAAATTGACATTAAAAGAATATGAATTACTTTGTTATTTTGTTACTAATGAAAATATTGCTTTATCCAGAAACCAACTTTTAAATAAAATATGGGGATATGATTTCTTTGGGGATGATAGAACTATTGATACCCATGTCAAAATGCTTCGAAATAATTTAGGACCTTATAGAGATCTCATTACAACTGTTAGGGGTGTAGGTTATAAATTTGTGGTTAACGATGAAAAATAAAATTAGTAATTTTTTTGAAGATTTAAAAAAATCTAAAAAAAACAGTTTAAAAATATACATTTGGCTTTTTCTAATTGGTTTTTCGATATTCATATTATGTTTTTTGTGGCTTTTCCAAATAATTTTTTTAGGAACATATTATAAGTCATATAAAACTGAAGAATTGGATAAAGCTGCTACAGATTTACGCCAAGCAGTAACACTAGATACAGATACTATTGAGAATATTGCTCAAAAAAGAGATATTTGTATAGAAATATATGGTAATAATACTTATGTTTCAACTATTTCTAATAAAGGCTGTATGGAATTTGGTAACAAAAATTTTAAGGTAAAAAAAGACTTTATAGATAGTGGTCTTTTAGAACAACACTATAATCTAATTAATGATAAATTTCAAAACGAAACACTTATTTACGCTTTAAAGTTAGATAAAAATATTTATGCTTTTATAAACGCTTCTTTAGAACCACTTGATTCAACCATTACTATTCTAAGTAATCAATTTATTTTTACAACTATTATCGTTCTTATCTTATCTTTAGTTATTGGATATTTTATATCTAGAAAATTATCTAAGCCAATAACTAAAATAAGCGATGAAGCAAAAAAACTCGCCGATGGAAATTTTAGTGCAAACTTTAAAACATCTAGTGACATTTATGAAATTAGCGAGCTTGCTGATTCATTAAATTATGCAAAAGATGAACTGTTTAAAACAGAAAGTTTAAAAAGAGATTTAATGGCTAATGTTAGTCATGATTTAAAAACACCGTTAACAATGATTAAAGCATACGCCGAAATGGTTAGAGATATCACATATAACAATAAAGAAAAAAGAGAAGAAAACTTAAATACAATTATTGATGAAACAGATCGTTTAACATTGCTTGTAAATGACATTTTAGATTTATCTGCAACTCAATCAGGAAACACTACTTTAAATATTGAAGAAATTGATTTAATAGAATTAATTAATCAGGTTATAAAACGTTTTAACATCTTAACCACAAAAGAAAATTATCATTTTATATTTAATCATCCTGATAAAGTTATAATTAAAGCTGATAACAAAAGATTATATCAAGTTATTTATAATTTAGTTAATAATGCAATAAACTATACAGGCGATGATAAAAAAATTTATATTAATATTATAGAAGAAAAACACAAGTATAAAATAGAGATTAAAGATACTGGTAAAGGAATAAAAAAAGAAGACATAAAACATATATGGGATAAATATTACCACAGCGATAAAAAACATAAAAGAAACAATTATGGAACCGGTTTAGGTTTATCTATTGTTAAAAACATTTTACAAACACATAATTTTAAATATGGTGTGACAAGTTCCAATAAAGGATCAACTTTCTACTTTGAAATTTTAAAAGATAATTAATTTTGTATGTTAATTATCTTTATTTTGTGGTAAAATTATATTAGGTTAAAGTAACCAAAGAATAAAGGAGGCTTAACATGGAAGAAATGTCAGGATTTTTACTTTTCTTTATAATTGTTATTATTTTAATATTCGTTATTTGTTATGCAGCTCTTGCCATATTCTTAAATAATTTTAACAAAAAGATGTATGGCGAATCTACAGTGATGGCCTGGATACCATTTGCAAACATATACTTACTAGGCAAACTTACTTTCAATAAAGATGCTGGTTATGGATTAACTGCTCTTTTAGTTTTATCTGGAACAATTAAATTAACTTTTGATAGAACTACAATTGTATTATCATTACCAAACATTCTACAAATGATTTTAGGAGCAGTATTTGCCGGTACCCTTATAGCAACTATAATATTTGGAGTAAGAAAATATGGTAGAATTAAAAATAATCCATCAAATAACAATGAAAAAGTAAAAACAAATGAAGAAATTGAGAAAATTTCAAAAGAAAATGATGCTTTTTTCGATAATTAATAACACCTATTATGGTGTTTTAATTTTTCCATAAAAATATGTTATACTATTTATAGGTGATTTTGATGGTATACCTTTTATATGGAACTAAAATTTTTCAAATTGAAGAAGAAATTAAAAACTTATGTAAAAATATTGATGAAATGAATATTAGTAAATACGACTTAAACAATGATATATTCTCACTTATAATAGAAGATGCTCAAACAGTTTCTTTATTTGGTGATAAAAAAGTAGTCATTGCAGATAATGCAAATATGTTTACTGGAATTACATCTAAAGATAGTGAACTAATGGAAAAGTATTTGAATAATATAAACGAAAATACGATTTTAATATTAACTGTTCATAATGATAAATTAGATTCTAGAAAAAAAATAACTAAATTAATTAATAAGGTTGGTACAGTAAAGGCATTTAATGATGAGTTAGATACAAATAGTTTAGTTAGAAGGTTATTTAAAGATTATAATATAGATTATAAAACCATTCAACTTTTTTTAAATAGAGTAGGGACTAATCCACTAATTATTCAAAGTGAAATTAACAAAATCAAAATATATAAAGGTAATGATAAAAATATAACTGATGAAGATATTATTAAATTAACAACGAAATTAATTGAAATAGATATCTTTAAACTAATTGATTATATAGTAAAAAAAGACAGAGAAAAAGCACTAGAATTATATTACGAAATGCTTAAAATGAATGAAGAACCAATTAAAATAGTTGTAATTTTAGCAAATCAATTCAGAATAATGTATCAATCTAAAGAATTACTTAAAAAAGGTTATAGTGAAAAAGACATAGCTAGTATTCTTAAAATCCATCCATATAGAGTAAAATTAGCCATTCAAAATAGTCGTAATTACACTTCCGAAATGCTTTTAAAACAACTTAATAATTTAGCAGATATTGACATTGGAATAAAAACTGGTACTTTAAATAAAAATTTAGCTTTAGAACTATTCATATTAAAATAAAAACATTTACATATTATTTATTTTTTCGTAAATGTTTTTTAAATTTATTTCATATTTACTAGTTGTTTTAGGATTATAATATTTTCTTCCTACTAACTCATCTGGTAAGTATTGCTGTTTAACATAACTACCTTTGTAATTATGAGGATATTTATAATCTTTAGAATTAGTTTTAAGATGATTAGGAACTTTTGGAGCATGTCCCATTTGAACATCATTTAGCGCCATATCAAAAGCTACATGCGCACTATTAGATTTAGGTGATAATGCCATATCTATAACAATCTCACCAAGTGGAATTCTAGCTTCTGGTAAACCAACTCTCTCAGCGGCTCTAATAGCAGCTTCTAATCTAGGACCAATTGCTGGATTGGCTAAACCTATATCTTCATAAGCTATTACGGATAATCTTCTAAATATAATATCTAAATCTTCTGCAACAATTAATCTTGCAAGATAATGCAAAGCAGCATTTACATCACTACCTCTAATAGATTTCTGTAAAGCACTTATCACATCATAATAGCCATCATCATTTTTATCAATATATAAACTAGGTTTATTATTTATTTTTTTTATATCATCTATTTCTATTTTAAAATCATCAGAGGCATAATAAGCTACTTCTAACAAATTATAAGCATATCTTAAATCACCACCAGATAACCTTGCAATATAACTTATAGCTTCATCAGCAATATCTATTTTATCTAAATATTTTACTGCTTTATTTAAAGCTTCTTTGATATCTTCATCATTTAACATTTTAACTTCAAATAACTGACATCTACTTCTGATTGCCGGATTGATTGAATGATAAGGATTCGCTGTTGTAAGCCCAATTAAAGTAATTAATCCATTTTCTAAATAGGGGAGTAGTAAATCCTGTTTATCCTTATTTAAACGGTGTATTTCATCCATTATAAGGACAATTCCATCATTCGCCTTAGCTTTACTAATTACTTCATCTAAGTCTTTTTTACTATTAATAACCGCATTTAAAAATTCATATTTTAAATCAAGCTCATTAATAATCGTATAAGCTAAAGTTGTTTTACCCGTACCACAAGGACCATATAAAATCATCGAAAAGATCTTACCATGTTTTACTAAATTATATAAAATTCGTCCTTCGCCAATTAAATGTTTTTGACCTACAACATCTTCTAATTTATTTGGTCTTAAAGTATCTGCAAGTGGTCGCATAAATTCACTTCCTTTTTATAGTTTTTAAATAAATAAAATTAGCCAAATTAATAATAACGTATAAAATTCCCCAAACAATTATTCCAAAAATAAATGCAAATATAATATAAAGTATTAATTTGACTTCAAAATAGTTTCTAAACCAGATTAAAAAAAGTATCGTTACTATTAAAGAAAAAGCAAAAAATATTTCCCAATGTGGAATTACTGGCTGTTTAGTTCTTCTATTTTCATTACGAGCATTTGGTGTTAAAAAAGTAAATTCTTCTAAACCCTGAATCACTTCAAATAAACAAACTATTAACTCATCCATATTCTCGCTGCCAATATATATTATATCATGTATATTTCTTTTTTTTTAATTCATTTTTTGATAAAATTAAAGTAGGTGAGAAACATGAATGAAAAAATAATAACTGAATTTATTGATTACCTATTATTTGAAAAAAAATACAGTAAAAACACCATCGATTCATACAGTCGTGACTTAAAAAAAGCAAATATATTTCTTAAAAAAGATTTTACAAAACTAACTAAAAAGGATATTCAAAATTACATTCAAAATCTTTCTAAAAAAGAAAGCCCATCCAGTATATCACGTAACATCAGCACGCTTAAAAGTTTCTATAAATTCTTAGAATTAAACAAATATACAAACACTAATCCATTAACTACTATATCTAATCCTAAAGCTAGAAAAAGTCTTCCCAAAGTCTTATCTGAAGAAGAAGTGGAAAAATTATTAGATATTAATTTAAACACTGATTTTGATTACCGTAATAAAGCCATGCTGGAACTCATGTATAGTAGTGGACTACGTGTCAGTGAACTTATTAATTTAACAGTAAATGATATTGATTTAGAAAATTCTTTAGTTAGAATATTTGGTAAAGGATCAAAAGAGAGAATTGTTCCTCTAAACGACTATGCCATCGAAGCTTTAAGTAATTATATTTTAAACCATCGTAAAAGTTTATTTAAGCATGGAGAAAGTAATTATTTATTTTTAAATAATCATGGAAATAAAATGACTAGACAAGGTTTCTTTAAAATACTACAAAAAATAGCCAAGGAAAAAAATATAAAAAGCGAGCTGTCACCACATACCTTAAGACATTCTTTTGCCACCCATCTATTAAAACACGGCGCTGATCTAAGGAGTATTCAAGAATTATTGGGTCATAGTGACATTTCAACTACTCAAATATATACTCATATTACCAGTGAAAGGTTACAAAAAAATTACGAAGAATTTCATCCCCATGGTAAATGATTAAACAAATCATGTTATAATATAAAATGAGGTGTTTATATGACAAAATTTATTTTATTAAGACACGGTGAACCAACATATGATGAAATTGTAAAATTAGGTTTTAAAGGTACTGGCTTAGCTTTAGCGCCCTTAACACCAAAAGGTATTAGTGATGTTCAAGAAACTGCTGAAAATAAAATATTTGAAAATAGTGATATTTTAATATCATCACCCTATACTAGAACTATGCAGACAGCCAGTATTATTGCTAAAAGACACAATTTAGATATAAAAGTCGAGCCATTATTACACGAGTGGATTCCCGACTTATCTAACAACTATAATACTGAAGAAAACCTTAAACAAATAGGAATGAGGAAAACATTATGCAAGAAATAATTCTAGATACAATTTTTGATTGTCTAAAAATATTACCTTTCTTATTTATTGCTTTTTTAATAATAGAATTTTTTGAACACAAACTATCACATAAAACTGAAAATACTATCAAAAGAGCTGGTAAATTTGGACCTTTAATCGGTAGTATTCTTGGAGCCTTACCACAATGTGGTTTCTCAGTTTTAGCCACCAATCTTTACATCACAAGAATCATTAGTTTAGGAACGTTAATTGCTATATATTTATCAACTAGTGATGAAATGCTTCCAATATTAATTGCCGAAAACGCCCCATTAAATAGTATATTACTATTAGTGGTTATAAAAATAATTATTGGTCTTGTCTGTGGTTTTATCATAGATTTAATTATTAGAAAAGAAGAGCCAAAAGAACATTTTGAAATATGTGAGCACGACCATTGCGACTGCGAACACGGAATTTTAAAACCAGCTCTAAAACATACCTTAAAAACATTGATATTTATATTTGTAATTACATTTATATTAAATGCAGCTTTCCATTATATTGGTGAAGATAACATTAAACATATCTTTGATAAAACAAATTTCTTTACACCGTTTATTGCTGCTTTAATTGGTTTAATTCCAAATTGCGGTTCAAGTATAATCTTAACTGAATTATATATAGCTGAAATTTTACCACTTTCTTCCGCTTTAGCCGGACTTTTAGCAAATAGTGGTATAGCACTCCTAGTTTTACTAAAATCAAATAATAACATGTGTGAAAACACTAAAATAATTAGCATATTATATTTTATAAGTGTAGTAACTGGTTTGTTGTTAAAAATATTTGGTGTATAAAGTATGATAAATTCATACTTTTTTTCATACATTTAAAATAGGTGAGAACTAATGAGAGAAATTCTTCCTTTTATATTATGTTTAATTGCTGGACTATCCACTTTATTAGGTTCTTTATTTATCTTTATAAAAGGAAATAAAAATAATATTATAAAATGTGCCTTAGCATTTGCTTCAGGAGTAATGCTTAGTGTCTCTATTTTTGATTTAATACCCGAAAGCTTAACTATGTTTCAAAGTACGAATAAAAACTCTATATTTTTTAGTATTACGATTTTTATAACAATCGGCCTAACCATTCCTTTGTTTATTGATAAAATATTGCCTGATAAAATAAATCAAAGTAGCAAACTATATAAATTAGGTATCTTTACAATGATAGCTATAATCATACATAACATTCCTGAAGGTATTGCGACATATATATCATCTGAAACAAATATTAAATTAGGTATATCCATTACTATAGCTATAGCAATGCATAATATACCAGAAGGAATAAGTATTGCTATGCCAGTTTATTATGCAACAAAAAATAAGAAAAAAGCTATCGGTTTAACCTTTATATCAGGTATGTCAGAACCCTTAGGCGCTTTTTTAGCATTCATTTTTCTAAAGCCCATTATTAATAACAGCATTATGGGAGCTTTATTTGCAATTATAGCCGGTATTATGACCTATATTTCTACAATTGAATTACTTCCAGCCGCTTTACAATACAAAGAAAAAAAGAAAACTATAATAAGCTTTCTGATTGGTATATTATTTATGTATGTAAATCATATGTTAAGCTATTAGCCCTTATAAAATAAGGGTAGGGGAGTAGTTAATCATTATTATAGGATATATTTAGTTCTTTAATTATCCTACTCTTTACATACTCTTTTTCATTAGGATATTTTGTATAAAATGTAATTAATTTAATACCAGCCTTATTACAAATATCACGAACTTTAATATCACGTTTTTTTCTATGATAATTGTTATGTGACTCATCATTAAGTTCAATCAATAAAAGTAATTTGCTATAATCAGCACTAAAAATACCAAAATCAATATTTCTAAAAAGTTCATTATGAAATTTACTATCAGATACTTTATCAATAATAGATGCTAAATTAACCTGGGGAACAATATTAACATGTAATTCATTTTCTAAATCAATAAATTTGTTTAAAAAATTATATTCATTATTAGATAAAAATATTTTAGGAATATAGGTAATAATAGGACCATCCAAATTATTATCATTATCATCTGAACTGTCATCTGAAGCAGAATGCCCAAAATGGGAAATAATAGCATAAAATATTAATATCATAAAAGCAATAATAGTAATAGTATAAATTAATTCATAAAGTATTCCCACACAAAACACACCCCTTAAATTAAATAAAAGAGTAGTATTAATCAAAATTATAAATACTACTCAAATTTTCTTTTATATACAAGTTAACATAACATATATTATCGGATTAATTATTTCTCGCTTTACGCGCTTGAATTTCATCAATTTTATACATTAATTCTGCTACATTTTCATCATTAACTTCAGTTAAACCCAATTCCTTCATAGCTTGAATTTTAAGTGTATTCATTTCTAAAGTCCTACTCATTTTATCTTCTAATTTATGTTCTATTTGAGAAACAAAACGTTTATGAGTCTCGGCTATTCTAGCCTTACTAGATGTTCCTGCGTGATATAAATTAAAAGCAGAAAACAAAATACTTTCAAAAACAAATTGCTCAGTCTCATCAAATGCAAATTCATATGGTTTAGTATATCCACCAACTTTAGATACATAACCTAAAATATATTTTAATTCTCTCATACTAGGCATTGACTGTAAATAATGATATAAATATAACATTGAATTATATCCTTCTTCATCTTTTTCATCTTCTAGGCATTCTTTAATCTCATCGACAATATTATGTAAAAGTTCTTTTCGTTTTTCATCTAGACCAGAAAATATAACATTACTGTCGCCAAGTTGGCTTTTATTAGAATTTTCAAACAAACTATTAATTCTAGTCTCAACATCCATAATATAATCTGTATCAACTTTAATATTATCAAGTTCATCGGCAGATTTAATTCCTAAAATATTAAGTAAAATTACTTTTTTATCCTTTGGCCACTTATTAATATCATCTAATTCTAAATAATTATAAATCATTTGTCTAGAAACACCTAAACATTTAGCTAACTTCACCTTAGAAATTCCAAGTTCTCTTAAAATGTCATTTAATCTTTCCATAAGTATGTAACCCTCCTACTATTTAATTTTAACCCATCTTCCCTACTAAAGTCAAGTAAAATGTAAAATTATGTCAAAAAGAATGTATGTTCTATATTTGTATTTTTCTTGTTTACCTCTCCCCTATTTAAAATTTTACACTTTTCTATTACGAAAAAGTTTGCCTACCCCAAAAAATTCGTAATAGAAAACAATTTAAGAAAAAAGAGAGCCCAGGCACAACCACGTAGCTGCTGCATCTTATGGAATCTCTCTTTTTCTATAAATTTTATCACTTTTTGTTATACATACCAAACTTATTCTGAAGGGACTGCTTCTTTTAATTGTTTGTAACTGTCACCTAACAATCTATTGTTATAGTATTTAGAACTTTTCGATAATTCATCATCTAATTTGTCTAAACCGCCTAATTCTTCAGCAAGTGTTTGTCTAGAAGAAAATAAATTAGTCCCAAGACCAAGTCTATTACCATCTATATTAAAACCTAAAGCAGCTAGTGTTGTTGGATAATAATCTAGAGTAGTAAATATTCTATTTTTATTATTATTTGTTTTTACTTCTGAGTTAATATAAGCATTATAGACACTTCTTTCATATTTATCACTATCAAACATCGTAGGTAAGTTAGCTTGCATCGATAAATGATCACCAGTTATTACAATAACCGTATCTTTATAAAAATCTTGCTGCTTCAACCAATTCATAAACTCGCCTATTATACTATCACTACAGTTATAAGCATTTAAATATTTATAATCATATGGAGTTTCACAGGACTCTTCAACATATCCATCTGTGAAATGGGTATCTGTTGTAAGTAGTGTAAAATTAAATGGTTCATTATTTTTTGCTATTTGCGATAATTCCTCTTTTGCAAAATCAAATAATTTTCCATCTTCGTATCCCCACCAAACATAATAGTCATCATCTATATATCCTTTTTCTTTAGCATAGTTATAATCTTTTATTTCATAATCACCATGATAAGTAAAATAATCTTTTCTACCACCAAAATTAGCATCTGATCCTATCATCAAATAGTTTTTATATCCATTATCTTCTAAAACTTCTCCTAATGAATATACACCTGGTAAAAATGAACCATATCCAGAATATAAATTGCCATCTATAGGTAATTTTAAAGGCACACCTGAACTTGAAGAAACCATAGCAGCAACTGTCCATGTTGAACCGTAAGTATTGTAAGCTCCACCTAATTTATTATTCATACTAAAATTTATATTATCTTTAGCTATTTGTTCTAAATTAGGAATAATAGACTCCTCAAAATTACCACCATTTTTACTTGAAAACATCGAAGATTCTAATGACTCAACATAAATATATATTAAGTTTTTCTTATTTTCTGGAGCAGTTATTTTTATATTATTTGGATCAGTATAATATGTATTAAATAGATTTGTTTTTCTATTTGTATCAAAATAATTAACCAAATTAAATTCCACATATACATAATTTAAACTGATAATTAAAAGTATAAAAGAAAATAAAACTCTAATAAATCTAGAAATTGGAAATAAACTAAATTTAAATTCTTTGGTTTTAATCACCATTTTTAAATATGTTTTATTTTTTATTAAAAGTTTTGAAATAATAATTATAATTACTATAATTAAATAAATTGGCCAGATATGTTTTAAAACATATAAGACTCCATCAGTAATTATAGTAGAGCTTGTTCCTTCTGCCGATTGAAGACTATATAATAATTGATCTACTGTAATATTAGAAAAAGATTCGTTAATATAGTTTGTTACATAGTAAATTATGAGTGCTAGTGTGAAAAAAATAAAGGTAAATAGACTACTTATCTTTATCTTTTTTAGAAGTTTTAGAAACAGTTTTCCTAGTTTTTTTAATATTTTTACTATCTTTTGAAGTAATTTTATTATCACTATTAGAAACTGTTTTAATTTTAGTTTCATTTTCAACCTCTATTTTAAACATAACATTTTTTTGAATCACTAGACCAATAAAAACTAATATAACATTAACTATAATTGATATGGCAGCCATTTCAGCAAATAATATTGTATCTGAATTAATTACATTAAATACATTTTCTTTTATTCCAAAAAGATTATACATAATTAAAACATTTATAATAAATGAAAAGAGTAATAAAGTTATATAATTATAAATAATATTCTTAATTTTTAACTCTTTATTAAAATAGTTATTAATCCTAACCCCAATTATACTTGGAATAAAAAAAGCAAATAAACTATACATAAAACAAACCTCCATATTATATTTTCTTCTAATAATTAAGTATATAAAAGATATTTTATACTATTTCACAAACAATTTCAATTATTTTTTGAACAAAATACCAAAATAAATTTTTGCAAACTTTTACATTTTACAAAGCAAATTCCTAATATACAAAAAAAGTCCATAATCTAGACTTATTTCTTTTTAAATACAAATATCTTGCTCATTACATAATTTAAAATAATAACTATAATATTAGATGCAATTTTTAAAATAATAGCTGGGCCTTTTAACAAATCAACACCAACAAACATTATTCCTAAATCTAAAACACCAGTTGCAACTCTACATGCAGTAAAACTTCCAAGTTCTTTCATTAATATTTTAAAATCAAAACTTTTACTTTCAAACACCCATAATTTATTAGTTATAAAAGCAAATAAAACTGATACAATCCAAGCAATAATATTACTAATTACATTAGAAACATCTAAAACACTATATAAAAGTCCATAGACACCAATATTGATAATAGTAGTCAAAACACCAAATATACCATATAAAATAATAAATTTGTATTTTTTTATTAATTCTTTTATTTTATCAATCATAATTCTTCTCCTTATATACGGTTTTAATAATTCCACCGCCTAAACATTCATCACCATTATAAAATACGCATGCTTGTCCCTCGGTAACCGCTTTGATACCTTGTGGATATTTTACTAAAATATTTCCGTTATCTAATTTTTCGGTAAACACCTCATTATCTTGCTGTCTATATCTAAATTTAGCCATGCATTTAGAAGGTAATTCATCAAGTAAATTAATATCTTCTATTTCAGCCGCGTAACTTAATAAATATTTATTTTCATCACCTATAGCCACATATAAAATGTTTTTTTCTAAATCTTTTTTGCATACGAACATTCTTTCCTTTGTACCACCAATATTTAAACCTCTTCTTTGACCTATTGTATAATACATTAATCCTGTATGTTTACCTAATATTTCGCCTGTATCAATATTAACAATATCACCAGGATTATTAGGTAAGTAATTTTCTAAAAAATGTTTAAAATTACGTTCACCGATGAAACATATACCAGTTGAATCTTTTTTATCAGCAGTAATTAAATCATACTCATGAGCAATCCTTCTAACTTCACTCTTTTGTAACTCCCCTACTGGAAATAAAACTTTTTCTAATTGTTTTTTAGAAACCTGTGATAAGAAATATGTTTGATCTTTGTTTTCATCTAAACCCTTATATAATTTACCATTTATTAATCTAGCATAATGACCAGTCGCAATATAATCGGCGCCTAATTTAAAAGCTTCTTTAGCAAACATATCAAATTTAATATACTTATTACACATTACATCTGGATTAGGGGTTCTTCCTTTTTTTAACTCATTTAGAAAATAAGTAAAAACATAATCCCAATACTCTTTAACAAAATCCACTCTTTTTAAAGGAATACCTAATTTATTACAAACCTTTAAAGCATCATTATAATCTTTTTCTTGAGGGCATATATCATTTAAGTCGTTTGGATTACCTAAATAATCATTATTAATAGTACTATCCCAATTTCTCATAAAAAGGCCAATAACTTCATAACCTTGTTTTTGTAGTAAAATAGCAGCTACACTACTATCTACTCCCCCACTCATTCCTACAACAACTTTTGGCATAATATCACTTCCATAATAATTATACAAAAAATATAGCATAAAAGCTATATCTAATTTAAAAGTGACACAATAAGGTTAATTAATTTAGGTGCTCCATACACCTCATATAAAACACTTATTAATAATATTATTAATGAAAAACCTAAAACAAATAAATATTTATTAAAAATTCCTTTAAACTCAAAACTTTTCTTTTTAGTAAAACTATTTATTAATCTATATGATAAGATTAATGCATATGAAGAAATTAAAAGAAAAATCATCATATTAATTATATGATGGGGAACAATATATGCAAGTGCAATTAAAATTCCCTTAAAGTTAAAATTAATAATTATGCTGCCAATAGAAAAACCTAAAGCAAAAGCTTTTACAAATAAAAATAATAGTATCAAAATAAAACCAATCACTGATATTCCAAGAAGCCATATTAAGAATGCTCCACCTAAAGTAAAAATCAAAGTATTTATTACAGTCCCACTATAATTTAAATTATTACTATTCAAATTATTCAAAAAGTTATTTAAATAGTCACTTACCATTACTTTATCATCATTATTTAAAACCGTTACAAATATACTTCCCGCCGCAATACCAACTGCAATAATCACCACTAAAAACACAAATAAATTTTTGTTAATGCGAATATTGTTTTTTAACTTGTCCATATATTTTTTCATATTTATCCCTCATCAAATTATATTGTTTTGATTAAAAAATATTCCAAAAAAAGAAAAAATATTATATAATTATCTAGAGGTGATAATCGTGAATCCAAAAGTTCAAAAAATCGCGGTCTGGATTATGCTTATTGGTATTATCGCATTTTTCATTGCCGGCCTATTTGTCTATGTATAAAAACGTCTACTTAAACTTAAGTGGACGTTTTAAAATTTAACACAATCATTTATAATATAATTTAAAATTTCTTTATTTGTATTTCTAGTATAATGTAATCCATCGTCAGTCCCAAATCTTAAATTTCTATTGGCATCACAGTAATAAATATTATCTTTATCAGCCTTAGAAATATCCTTTACTAAAACCTTATTAAACTTTTCGATTTTTTTATTAGTCCTTACATTTTGTGGCTGGCTTTTATTTAATTTTTTTTCAATAATAGGATTAACAGACATTATATATAATTTAATCTTAGAACTATATTCAGCAAGTTTTAAATAATTATTAAAATATTTATCAGCACTTTCCAAATAATCATCCGTATATTGAATATCATTCACCCCCATATTAACAACTATATTATAGGTTAAATAGTCATCATTATCTAACAAGTTATAAGCATCTTTCATAGCTTCATCTTCAAACCATTCAAGAGAGGCACCACCTTTAGAAATAAAATCAACATTAAACGGTTTAACTATTTTATCATCTATAGCTATATACTCCATTCTAGAATCACCAATTATCATAACACGATTATTTTCTAAAGAATCAAAAGTAGTTTTTATTGTTTCTTCCAAATTATACATAATATTTTCATTATACTTACAACTACAACCATTAAATGAACTAGTATTTAATAGCCAAGCAAAAAGAAAAAACAAAAAACCAACTAACAAAATTGAAATAATAACAACAACTGATTTTTGAAAATTGTTAAAATTAATTTTTTTTACAAATCTATCATTTTGTATTAAAATAAATAAAGCAATAAAAAATAATATGACAAAACAACATAAAACCTCAAAGTATTTCATGTTAATAAGAAAAAAAATAAAATTGTCTTCACAAATACGTAATGCCATAAAATCACCATAAATATATTATCACAATTCTCTTATATGTCAAATAAATTTTACCATAAACTTCTACTTTTATAATTTATTATTCAACACATAATAATAATGTAGTCTGATTTTAATTTAGGAGATGGTTATTTGTTTTTTAAAAAAATTAAAAAATCTATCTTCCTGCTTTTTCTTTCTATTTTTATTATACCATCGTCAGTCTTTGCTTATTCAGATAGAATAATTGCTGGCGGGCAAAACATAGGTATGACCTTAAATTCTAAAGGAATCTTAATAGTCGGCACATATGAGGTAAATAATGAATCTCCCGCTCAAGAAGCGGGATTAAAAACCGGAGATGCTATAACCAAAATCAATGATATAGAAGTAAGTTCTATTGAAGAAATGGCCAATCAAATAAACAAAGTAAGAGACGAACAAGTAAAAATAACTTACATTAGAAAAGGCAAAGAAAAAAATACAACATTAAAGCTTTACAAAGATGAAAACAACGTCTATAAAACTGGACTTTATGTGAAAGATAGTGTGACAGGTATTGGTACACTAACCTTTATTGATCCAAACACTAAAATTTTTGGAGCACTAGGTCATGAAATTCAAGAACAGACAACCGGTAAAATATTCGAAATTAGTGGTGGCCAAATTTTTAGCTCAAAAGTAACTGGAATAATCAAAAGTTCTGACGGATCTCCAGGCGAAAAAAGAGCTGAATATGATAAAAATAAAACAACTGGAAATTTATATGAAAACACCACACAAGGTATCTTTGGAAACTATACAGCAAACATAGACACTAGCAAAACATATCATGTTGCCAGCCCAGAAGAGATAAAAAAAGGTAAAGCAAAAATCTTAACCGTCTTAAATAACACAGATATAAAAGAATATGAAATAAACATCACACAAATAAATTCAGCTGAACAAAAAAATAAAAACTTTATTTTTGAAATAACTGATGCAGAATTGTTAGATACAACTGGAGGAATTATTCAAGGCATGAGTGGATCTCCAATTATTCAAGGAGACAATATTATAGGAGCAATCACCCATGTAGTTGTTGATAATCCTCACAAAGGATATGGTATATTTATCACTAATATGTTAGAAGAAGCAGAAAATTAACATAAAATCCCATTTAATTATAAATGGGATTTTATCAATAAATAAGTAAAAATAACGTATCATTTTCAAAATGTAATTGTTTTCTATCAAAATATTTATAATCCTTATTTTTAAATAATTCATTGTATTTTTTTTCAGACATTTTTTCATAAGTCACATTATGTTTAGGGCTAATATAATCATTAACAGCACAATTCATCGCCCAACCTTCAGCCATAACTCTAATATTTGCACCATTATTATATCCCGTTAAATAGTAATAAGCTGAATCCGTATCGTTAGCATAATAAATATGTTTAATCGTCACATCATTTTCTTCTTCATATGTTTTAATTTCAGAATGCAAACTACTTAAATAAGCTATATCTTGACGATATCTTTCTAAATCAATGCGAGTGTTTTTGTAAAATAAAAAGCTATATATTATCACAATAATAATACTAAGCAACAAAGCAAAATAACAAGAATACTTCAAATTAACATTGAATTTTGTCAAGGTTAATAAGCCTATAGCACTAGGTAAAATAGTTAATGTTAAAATAGTTCTAGCTGCCATATAGTTTTCATCACTATTCATAACCACATTAGGAACAAAAGGCATCAATATAGCAGAACACAATAAACCTATAAGTAACAATGTATTTACAAGTTTATAATTATTTTTAATTAAACCGATTATAGCATAAATAAACATCATAATAGTTAATGAATAATATAATTTTGGAGAAACATATCCAAAAAGTTGTTTCATGCCTGTTGGTAATAAATAAGTAAAAATATGATGAAAATTTTTTACCAAATTAACATTTCCAACACTACTGGTTGCCTCACCAAAAATATTAGCAACAATTTTAATAACTATTAAATCTGAAATAAAAGCAATACCATAAATTATTAATGCAATTAAAAGTTTTTTGATAAAATTTAATATTTCAATTTTATCGTGTTTGCTAAACTTTACTGCATCAAATAAAATCAAAATAGGAATTAAAAAACAAGCCATTCCCTGATAACAAACAACACTGATAATCATAAAAAATAAAGCTAAAAAATAATTTTTCCATCCACCATCAGCTATTTTTCTAGCACATAATGTGGCCATTAAAATACCAAGACCCATTATTATTGCTTCATCAAACATAATAACCTCAATCATTAATGGCATATAAAACATAGTAAATGATAAAATTAAAATAGAGAGTTTCAAAAATTTATTTTGAATATTTTTAGATAAATAATTATAAACAATCAATATAGAGCCAGATAAGCAAAGATTAACTCCAAAAGCTGATAAAAACCCAATAGAATCAAAAGGAAGATTGATTAACCCATAAAGCCAAAACATTAATGCAGATATAACTCGACCTTTTTGCAAAAACCAAACAGCAGTATCATTATAACCATTAAAAATATTACAATAACTATCTAACCCGTGTGAAGGGACAAAATTAGGAGATGTTATTATAGTTGCAGCACAAAATATAATTATAAATAAAACTATTTTCTTTTTCATAACTATTTCACATCCTTAGTATCCTTCTCAGTTTCTGCAACAATATATATTGGTCTCTTCTTGACCTCCAAATATGTTTTTGATAAATACTGCCCCATAATACCAAGACAAAGAAGTTGAATACCTCCTATAAAAAACATAATGCAAACTGTACTTGGCCATCCACTAGTTGGATCACCATACACTAAAGTTCGTACAATAATCAAAATAATTAAAATAAAAGCAATAAAACAAAACAAAATGCCCATAACTGATGCGATAGAAAGAGGCACAGTTGAAAATGCCACAATGCTTTCCAACGAATATAAAAACAATTTAAAAAATGACCATTTAGTAGTACCAGCTACTCTTTCGACATTTTCATATTCAAGCCACTTTGTACGGTAACCTACCCAAGAAAAAATTCCTTTAGAAAAACGATTATATTCTTTTAAAGACAACACTGAATTAACCATTTGTCTTGTCATTAATCTAAAATCTCTAGCACCATCAACAATTTCAGTTTTAGAAATTTTATTAATTAATTTATAATACATCCTAGCAAAAAAACTTCTTATAATTGGTTCTCCCTTTCTAGAAACTCTACGAGTAGCCACACTGTCATATTCCCCAGTTTCTAATATATCATACATTTCTTTAAGTAAGAATGGTGGGTCTTGTAAATCCGCATCCATAATTGCAACATAATCACCAGTAGACGCCTCAAGGCCAGCATACATAGCCGCTTCTTTACCAAAATTTCTTGAAAAAGATAAGTAACGGACATCCTTGTTTTTAGATAACTTTCTCATTAAATTTAAAGTATTATCTTTACTTCCGTCATTAACAAAAATAATTTCAAACACAACATTTTTAAATTCCCTTTTTACTTTAGATATTTCAGCATAAAAGATTTCAATTACTTCTTGTTCATTATAACAAGGAACTACTAAAGATATTTTCTTCATTTACAAACACTCCCTAATCCATTAAATATTATATCATAAAATAAATAATTTTTATATTTTTCTAACAACAAACCATTTTATTAAAACAAGTACAATAAATACTAATACAATTGTTTTAATAACAAAAGCAATCCTGTAACCTATTGTTCCCACATAATACACTTTATATTTACCATCATCTATATGAATAGAAATAAATCCTTTTTTATCTTCTTTATATTTAATATTATTACCATTTTCATCAATAATTTTGTATCCTAAATAATAAAGTCTTGGCAATTCAACATAAGTATTTTTACTAACATTATCTGCAGTAAATTCCAATCTTGGAACATCATTTTCTATAATATGAATATCCGCCGACCCTTTTAAAACAATAATTTCATTAGAATTTCTATTATCAAAATATTTCATATTATTATAAGCATTTTGTGGTAAATATTCTCTATGCCAACCCATACCAGAAATACTTATATCATATGGTATTTCAATATAAAATTTTGCTAACGACAAATTTGTAAGAAAGGCAACAACACTTAAAGCAATAATTAATAGTTTAATATATTTCACTATATTATCTTTAAAAATATTTAAAAAGCTATCTAATCCCTCTACCGCCAAAAGAGAAGTACCAAAAGAAACATAAGTGGCTAAACGCCATTGAAATTGAAGGTTCTTCAAAAAATCAGGTATATATAACCACAATATATCAATTACAGAGAAAAGAAAACTAATAATAGTAAATACTAAAAACATAAAAATAAACTTAATTCTTTTTTTAGGAATCTGTCTTTTTATTAATTTATATATGGCAAAGGCACAAAGAATTAAAACACAAAATTGTAGTTGTAACAAAAGCCAATTATTGCCCGTACCTATAGGCCTAAACTTATAATAACTTTCTAATAATACAGTCCAGCCTAAGCTACTTTTATTTTGACTCTCTATAGCATAATTGCCAAGTACAAGATGTTCAAGCATCGGAACAGTAAAAGTAGAAGTTAACAATAAAATTATAATTGCACTGATAAGCAAAGGAAAAAAATTTTGTTTTTTCAAAATATCATTCAGAAAAACCAATAACCCTATTAACAATATCAAAGTAAACCAAACGGCCATCACCAAATGACTATACATGAGACCAACATAACCACCAATAAAACATATATAAAATAATTTTTTATTATTTTCACTAAATAAATAATATAGTCCTAATATTATTAGTGGAATAAAACTAAAAACACAGCATTCATTTAAAGCATCTCTTTCAAATATATCAGTAAAAAAATAACTAGATGTTATGTAAAAAATACTAGCATACAGACCTTTTAAATTATTATTAAAAATTTTAGAAGCAAGAAGATACATAAAAATTCCAGATGATAAAATAATTAACAACTTAACCAGTTTTAAGGCCGCTACCGCATTAAAACCTATATGAGAAATAAATGCCAATATAAAAGCTCCCATAGCATGAGGAAATGAAGGATAAAACAATCCAACAGCATAGCCTAGATTGTTTCCAATTCTAGGAATTATTACTCCAGGGATATCAAATAAAATATCAGATCTAGCCACAATATTTGCCAAATGAAAAGCAGTATCATCACCATTAATATATTTTAAAACAAATGGAGAAAAAATAAACAAGGAAAAAATAATTACTATTAGTAAAAATAAATTTATGTATTGATGCTTTTTTAAACTAGCATATATTGTTTTAATTTTTTTTTCATACAGTTTTATCTTTCCTTAAATGAAAAGCACAATATACCAAACTACTAGTAAAATTATTAAAATGCCTTAAATAAAAATTTTCTATGCCTTTTTTTATATACTTGTTTTTCTTGTAATCAGGAAAATGTTCCAAAACATTTTCTTTTGCTTTTATACAAGCTTTTTTATATTTAACTTTTTCTAAATGTGAAGCAGCTTTTATAAATGTTGTATATAAATATTTAACATAACAATACTCTAATTCTGAATAGTATTCTTCATAAAAATTATTTTTTTTATAAAACTCTACAATTCCATTAAAATTATTTATATAATCAAAAATTTTTTTATTGTATGTTTTACTAATAGCTCCACTTCGTTGTACATAATTAATAAGTGGCATTTTCAAAGTCCCAATGCTATTAATATATGGAAACAATCTATATAAAAATTCAACATCTTCATACCAAACATCTTTTTTAAAATTAATTTTCCCAAGCAAATTTTTTTTATAAATTTTATTCCATGCAGTAGGATAGATATCAAGCATTTGTTTTTTTATTGAATCTTTATCAAATTTGTCCTCATCAACATTAGAAGAAATTTCAATTGATCTATTACCAAAATCCAACCTAACATCACACACGACCACATCAAAATTTTTAGAAATAGCTTTATCATACATCAATTTAAACATATCCAAATCAACATAATCATCACTATCAACAAACCCAATATAATCACCATGACATTTGGTTATCCCATAATTCCTTGCATCTGATAATCCGCCATTTGGTTTATCATAAGCAAAAAGTTTATTTGGGTAACTAGCTACATACCTACTAATAATATCCCGTGATTTATCAGTAGAACCATCGTTTACTACAACAATTTCTATATCGGAAATAGTTTGATAAACCAAACTATTTAAACATCTATCCAAATAAGGTTCTACATTATAAACTGGAACAACAACACTAATTTTTGGCATCACAATCACCTCATCCTTGATAATTTAAACAAAAGCCAATAGAGTCTATGATATGCTAAAAAACATACAATTTTAAATTTAATACTCTTTTTTTTCATATAAACATTATGTCTAAAATTCGGAAAATTATTTTCCACTCTAAAAACACATTGATCAATCATATCTTTCCTTTTAAATTTAGCAAATCTCAAAACAGCACTATATAGTAAATGTTCAATATATAAATATTCCAAGACATCATCATATTGATTCCCAACACGTTTTCTGAATTCTTTTTTTAAATATTCCATAATAACAAAAATATCTTCCATTTTTTTAGAATATTTCAACTGTACCATAGAAGAACCACTTCTAATTACATAATAATATAAAGGGCAAGGTAAATATACTACTTTATCAGCGTATAATCCTAATAATGGGATAACGCCCAAATCTTCATAAATACAATTCTCCTTAAAACTAAGTTTATTTTCTATAAAAAGTTCTTTTTTATAAAGTCTACCAACAGGGCCAGAATGCGACATCATAAAGTTTTTTACATTATCATTACATAAATCAACAAAATTTTTAAAATACACATTTTCATTATTGAGTACTTTATACAAATCACAAACTGCTATATCCGCCTTTTCTTCTTCAACTACATTCACTAATTTTCTTACCATGGTTTTTGAAATATAGTCGTCTCCATCAACAAACATTAAATAATTTCCATTACTTTTTTTAATTCCTAAATTACGAGCAGATCCTTGACCACCATTTTTCTTACTAATTACAGTAATTTTATCATCGTATTGTTTTAACACATTAATAGTATTATCAGTAGAGCCATCATTTACTACTATAATTTCTATATTATCATAATCCTGAGCTAATAAAGAATCAATACAACGGTTTATTCTTTTTTCTTCATTGTAAACTGGTACAATAATACTAACTTTTATCATTTTCATCATCCATTTCTCTAAACAATTTTATCCACTCGCTAGCTACCGTAGATGATTCAAATTTTTCTGAACTTTTCTTTGCGTTTTTGCCAAATTCGTCGAGTCTATCTAAATTTTCCATTAAATATTTTAGTTTTTTTTCGTATTTTTCTACATTATCCTGCTCCACGACAAAACCATCTACATCATCTGTAATTTGTTCACTTGCCGCTTCTCCAAATTTAAAAGAAATAGCAGGAACACCACAGTTAAATGCTTCAATTATACTTAGCGGAAACCCTTCAATGGTAGAAGTATTTAAAATGCAAGAACTCTTTAAAAGCACATTTTTAGGTTCAGAAACAACACCCATGATCTTTATTTGACTATTTTTTTTAATAATTGCCAAAGTATTATTATCTAACGTTCCTGATCCATATAGTTCAAAAGTCCAATCGTTAAAATCTCCAGTATTAAAAACACGATTAACCATTTGCACCATCAAATCTATTCGCTTCTCAGGAGAAAATCTAGTTAAAGCAACTAGTTTTTTATTTTTTTTAACATCTGCTCTTTCAGCACAACTAAACCTAACAGGATTATAAATAAAATAATTGTTAATCAGCCCTGACTTTTCAGCTTCTTTTTTTGTAGAATTACAAAGCCATGAGATACCAAAAATCTTATGATTAAACCTTTTCAAGGTTTTAAGATTTTTTTTATCCATACACACCGCATTAAAAGTAGAATGTTGTACATACACCACTCTATTTAACAAATTAGAAGGAATACCATCTAAAACTTGATAGTGTGATGCAATAATATAATCTGGTTTTTCATTCGAAATATATTTTTTTAAATGTTTATAATCTTTTTGTAAACCAATATAATCTTTTAAATAATTTAAAAAAGTTTTTAAAGGTTTATTAAATTTCTTTATAGCATTAACTACATCTCTTCTAGTTATGAAAGACCATTTGTCTTTCTCGTTCAATACATATTGTTTAAAAGTTGTCTTTTCAAAATCATCTGGATGATTATTTCTGATTGAAACAATTTGAACATCATATTTTAATTTATTAAATTCATTTGCAAGTGTTTTATTCACTTGAAAAATTCCGCCTAAAACATGAGCCTCATTTTGAATAAACATAATTTTTTTCATATCATTCTCCTTTACATAAAACAGACTAATTATTATCAATATAATCTTCAATCATTTGAATAAAATTTTCTGTATTGCTAATATATTTTTTAGGTTTAAATTTTTTCACTTTTTCTAACAACCTATCCAGGTTATCAAAATCAACAAGTTCCAACAAATAACCTTTATTAGCAAAATCACTTACGATTTGTATTTGATGATCGTTAGTATGTTCACCATACTTTTTTAAACGAGCAGCCGCAATAACTTTTTTACCATTTTTTATGCCATTCAAAATAGAAGCTACTCCACCATGGGTAATTAGAAGATCACATTGTTGTACTAATTTGTCAAATTTTTCATAGGGTATCAGTTCATATATAGTCATATCCTCACTATGGAATTTAGTATATCCAGCTTGAACTATTACATCATCTTTAATGATTCCATTATCTATTTGTCTCTGAACAGCCTCAAGTAATCTATTAAAAGGCTTATCTTGTGTACCCAAAGTTATTAATATCATATTCTTCACTTCCTTTTAAAAAACTCCGCCAAAATATTTAGCTTTTGGATAAAGTTTCAACATACTCTTCCACTGTACTACAAATAAATCTGCAAATTTATAAACAATTCTTCCAGTGACAGTTTTAGTGGTCATATTAGCAAAAGTTTCAATAAAAATAATTTTACATCCAAATATTTTCCCAATACAACACATTGGACCAGCAACATGAGCCCCAGTTGTAACAATATATTTTGGTCTAACCTTTAAAAAAATAAATAAACATAAAAAACAATTTGCTAAAAGTTTAAAAGGATAAATAAATTTATGGTCTTTAGTCCCATATATTAAAAAATCAATTCTTTTAGCATATTTTTTCTTTAGCTCTATATTATTACCCGTTTTTTCAGTTACAATATGGTAATCATATTTTTTAAATAATGGTTTTAATTGCATCAGTTCAACAAAATGACCACCAGTACTAGAAATAAATAACACTTTTTTTTTCAAGTTTATCACCATACCTTCTAACATATTATAACATACAAATTAAAAGAAAAAAAGTCATTAAGACTTCAAGATTGCTATAAAAATTTTTTTAAAATTGGTATCTTTCTAAGTAAGTAAAAAAGTAAAGTCAAAAAAGAAAAAGAGATAATTACCATAAATAAACATCCAACAATAGAATTTACTGCTAACATTTTTTTTATGAAAGGCAAATTAAGCATATAATCATATAATAATGGATGAATTAAATATACACCAAAAGAAGAACCACTACATACATTAATTAATTTATCAACAAAAGAACAAACTTTAATTTTTTCAAAATAATATTTAAATAAAATAAATATTGAACAAGAAGATAAAATAATGAATAAATCCCACCAATTAGTTGTACTATCAAACGTTCCTCCTTTATAATATACACCATAAAAAGAAAAAAGGAGACCCACAATTAAACTTAAGCTTAATATAATCCATGAAGTATTTTTTACCTGTAAAGTAATCTTGTGATTAAAAATATAAAATCCAAAGACATATAATCCAACAATATTAGAAAACAAGACATTTAACAAGCCAGAATTAAAATTGGTAGAAATATCAAAAAAAATATTAAATATAGAAACAACAAAATTTAAAATCCCTAATCCTATCACAAAAAAAAGAAAAAACATTTTATAATCTTTTGTTTTAAAATTTCTTAACATTTTTTGCAAAAATGGAGTCATAATATAAAGAGCAATTAACGTATATAAATACCATAACCAATAAGGAGAATAATTAACATCATATTGCATAAATAATGAAAAAACAAAGTTACCTATATTGCTAATGTTTAGCCCATCAGAAAATATAAAACAATAAATAGCAGATACAACAATAAGAGGCACAGCAATCCTAAAAATTCGTTTTGTAAATATCTCTTTATAGTCTGTTTTTTTTCCTAAAATAAGAGCGCCAGTTGTCATTATAAAAATTGGAACAGCCACTTTACATACAACAAACATAATTGTCATGGCAACCTTTGAAACATAGGAATCTGTCACGATAGCATAACTGTAATGATTAAAAACGACAAAAATAGCCGACATAATTTTTAATAAATCTAAATATAAATATCTTGTCTTACATTTTTTCATAATTTACCTCTCTTACATTATACTAAATAATAATATTATATCAACAGCTAATCAAATTAATTTTTTAAGTTTTTTAATATTTTCTTTTTCGAGCTTAACGATATCTTTCATATCTTTATTACAGTTATTTCTAACTATAATAAATATTAAAGACAAAGTAACTACAAGCCACATCATCGGACTAACCCAACCAAATACATGCCCAGAATAATAAGCAATAAGCATTCCTAATAATGGTCCCATCAAACACAAAATAGTTTCAAAATTAAAGTTCTTTTTAAAATATTTAAAACATTTAATGCATATATAAATAAATATAACAAAATAAGGACTCATTAATAAGATAACACCAATTATGCCAAACAAATAATACTGATACACATAATCTCTCTCAAGATCCATCATATTTAGAGTATAACCCATACCTAAATAAGTATCCATGGTATTATTATTTCTTTCTTTAATACGTCTAATAATATCTGTCTTCATTATTCTACTATTATTGTTTAAGACTTTATTTCTAGAAGCAATCTTGATCCAAAAATCAATATCATTTTCAAAGGGATATAACTTCAAAAACAATTCATTTATTAAGTATTCATCTTTATACTTTTCAAATAATTTTGATAAAGTACTTTTATCTCTTTCAACAGACAGCTCAGAATAAGCTTCCACATTCCTAACGGAAAAGTCAGCTTTACCCTCATTTAATCGAGAAATCATAAACGGGGAAATAGTAAAAAAAGTAATACAAATTAAAGATATAATGGAAAATCGCTTTAAAAAAATAACATTCATTTCATTCTTTCCAAATAAAATTAGAATAAGATAAACTATAAATGATGTAGCTACAACAAGAACTGAACCAACCGCAGAAGTCCTTGTTCCTAATAAAATCATTGCAATAAATTGAACAATAAATAGCATCCAATTATTCTTATTACCCTCTTTATATAATAAATAAATATTAATAGGAAATAACATAAACATAATAGCTGAAAGCTCATTAGCTGAATCAAACCATCCTCGCGCTGATAACAATCTAAAATCACCTTGGTATAAAAAATAATCAAACAAATTATTTACCACAAAATTATGAGTGTCACTATATGAAATATAAGAAATTTTCAATATGTCAAGTATAACAATAGAACCAGAAATAATGAAAATTACAATTTTTATAATTCTAAAATAAAATGTTTTATCAAATATATCTCTATTATTCATTAACACAAACAATAGAGCTAAAGGCAACAAATAAACACGACAAATATAAAATGTTTCTGTAATAAAATTAAAATTGGCTTTTTGAAAAATATTTTTATCAAATGTAATAATATGATTATAATGTAAGATAATATATATTGAAATCAAAAACAAATAACATATGATTCCAATTATTTGCTTTTTATTACACTTAGTTAAAGTTACAATAAAAGCTCCACCAATCAACATTATATTAAATATTTCAACTATAGAAATGCCAAATAACTCAAAATGACGTATATCAGTGGTCCTTAACATATCTAAAAATGGAAGCAATATTAATAATATAGTAACACTAATTTTAATAAATTTATTTCGTTTCATTTTTACACCTCTTCAAAGTTTGTATAAACTTGATAAGTTTATATTTTTTCAAATAAAATAACCGCATCAAAAATCGTTTTTTTAAATTCATTTTTTTTACATACTCATTCTTATACCATCTCGGGAATTTGTTCATCATAAATTCAGAAATTCTATTTATCTGTTCAAATTTGTCGAAACGGTAAAAATTAAGAGAGCCTAAATATAAAAAATGATAACTAATTAAATATTCTAACAGCAAATCATACCCACAATCCTTTAAATTATTATATAAATACTCAGTTGCACTAAAAATATCTTCATATTTTTGTTTATACACATCACTTCTCGTAGTGGACATATCATCTTGAACATAATGAAATAAAGCCATATTTAAATAATATACTTTAGGACCGCCTTTAACCAGAAGAGGTATAGCCGCGTAATCTTCATAAATTATTCCCTCAGGAAACTTAAAATTTTGAGATTGTAAATAATTTCTATTATACATTTTATTACATGGTCCAACATCCATAAGTAGATAATTTTCAGAAGAAATTTCACAACTAACATTATTATTAAATATTTTATAATAATTATCAATTCCATCTACCGTAATAAAATAATCAAAAGCGACAATATCATAGGTACCAATAAATGGAAACAACTTCTCACAAATATCAAGTTCAACATAATCATCGCTATCAACAAATAAAACATAATCACCTGTAGCTTTTTTTAAACCCAAATTTCTAGCAGAAGCTTGACCACCATTTTTTTTCTTTAAATATAAAACTCTACTATCATTCATGTATTCTTTAATAATTTTTTCACTACAATCTGTAGAACCATCATTAACTAAAATAATCTCTATATCTGAAAAAGTTTGATTAATCAAACTATTTAGACATCTTTTTAGATAATTTTCTGAATTATAAATTGGAACAATAATACTAAACTTTGCCATAACTACTTTCCTTTCAAATAATCATACAATTTATCAATTATTTTTTTATCAACTGACATAGAAAATTTTCTTGCAAAAAAACAATTGCTATTAATAAGTTCATTAAAATCATCAATTGAAAAAGTATATGGTTCCCCTCTTTTCCAATCAATATAACGTTTAATAGCTAAATTATCATCATCCTTATAACTAATCAAGTGATTATAATATTCGCTATTATAAACTATGGTTTGCAAAAAAATTTCATCCGCACAAAAAGAATGCCTAAACATTTTTCTTATTAATTTTTTTTGACTAAGTAAATACTGAACTAAATCATCTGTAATACTAACCCAATTAGCGCCTTTTCTAATACTCAATTCTGTTTTTTTTAGCCTATTTACCTTAAATATCTTTTGTGTTTTTAAACATAGTTTATACAATAATCCATAAATTTTTTTTGTTATTTTTTTTGAAGATCTACGATTTTTTATGAAAAAATGATAATATTTTATTCTATCCAAAACACTAGGTAATATTTTATCATGATAATCAAAACAAATAAATTCCTTACCACAATTATTTTCAAAATAATTGTGAATTACATTTTGACTAGTCAAAGGCATATCAACACCAGATAAAACATGATAATAAGAATATTTTTCTTTTTTAGAAGCAGTTTCAAATAATAATAATTCACATTCAATCTGGCTATAAGTACCCCATCTCACATCAAGTCTTTTGGTAAAATATATATTACTTTTTTGTACCACATTTTTAAAATAATCAAAATCAAAACTTTTCCACTTTTTATCAATATGTAAATAAATATCATTACGTTGATCATCAATTAATCTTAATAATTTTTCCAATATATATGGCTCATTATGTGCCATAATTAAATATGCATGTTTCATATATTAAACTCTCTTTCTCATTTTATTAAATAAATAAATAAATCTTCCCTTAGCACTATTAAACTCCTCAGTTTTATTATAAACAATAATAATAATTATTGTTGGAATAACTAAAGAAATAATAAAATTTATTATAACTTGTAATAGTACATCAACATGAATAAAATTCAAAATCAAAAATACAATTAGCCCTGACAACATCAAAGTTAAAAATTGTTTCAAAAAAGCTTTAAAATATAAACTAATATTTTTAAATAATACATATTTAAAGACAATAAAAGGTTTTATAATTAAAGGCAAACAATAACTGATTAATGTTCCAAGCAAAATTCCTGAAATCCCCATAAATTGTACCAAAATAATACTCAAAGTCAAATTAAGTACTGCTTCAATAATAGGAACATATCTATCATATTTATACACTCCTGCAGCAGATTGTACAGTAATTGGAACCTGATTTATCCCAACTAAATAATAGTTTATCATAATTAACAATACAACCGCAAATGGCAAAACAAACTTTCCTCCAAATACAAATTCTACAAAAGGATTGAAAGTAAAAAGTAAACAAACAGTAGATACACCATATAAACAATATGTAATAAAATCCATTTCCTTAAAAACTTTAAAACGTTTTTCCTTATTACCCTCAGCAATTAAATTACCAAATGAAGCCGTAACATTACTTACAAATGTATAGATAAAACTACTAACGGCACTATGAATCATTACATAATTAGAATATATACCAACAGTTACAATACCAATAAACTTAGAAATTACAAGATTATCAGTGGCAGTTAAAACATAATTACCAATTTTATGAAACATTAATGCCTTTATATTAGTTTTAATCTCTTTAAGCTCTCCCTTATCCAAACTTTTAGCACCATTTATTTCTCTTAAATAAGGATATTCCTTAGTAATATATCTATTAACAGCAAAATTTTCAATAAATACAAATAAAGTCTGAACAAGTAAATATAAAATATAATTTTTAAAAACAAGCAAAATAACTATTTGAAAAACAGTCATAAAAACATTTGATAAAATCAAAATTGGTGTTATTTTATAATTTTTTTGATCAGCTGTTATTAAGGTTCTTTTATAAGAAAACAAATAACCAATAACCATATTAGCGAGAAAAATTAAATAAATAATATTTAAATTCTCAATACCAGATGTATCTTTAATAAACCATGGTAAAAAAGGTAAAAGTATCAAACCTAAAATTAACACTACCAGCGCAATAACTCTATAAGCAATTTTATAAAACTTCATTAAACTTTTACACTCTTCAGTATTTCCATCAGCTAAAGGCTTATATAAACTATAACTAATAGCTGTCCCAACTCCAAGCTCGGCCAAAGCTAAAATACCAAGTACATTAGATAAAAGTCCATTAACACCTAAATAAACATCACTTAAAACTTTAACAAAAATAATTCTAGATATAAATCTAAGCAAATTAAGTACAATGTTATTAGCAAAATTACCTATAATATTTTTTAAAGAATTCAGCGTTCGCAAAATAACCACCAACCAATTCTATATATAAGTATAACAAAAATATAATCAATTGCCAAATAGTTAAATAGGATAATAAAGCAAACCAAATTTAATAATATTTACAAACGCGATAATGTTTAAAATAAGCATAATAATACACAATATAATAATTAAAATATTTTTAAATTTTTCATTACTAATTACTCTATCAATAAACATATAAATTAAACTAATAAAAGCCCATCCAAAATAAAAACTGTATAAATTTGTACCATTTTCCGCCGTTCCATAACCAGCTATCAAAATCAAAATAACCGAAAAAATTATAAAAGAAAATGATACCTTTGCAAATTTATTTTTCCAATTTAAAATAAAGCTAATAAAACATATAAATAAAATTAAAATGGCAAATTTACTAAAATGATAAATAGGTTCTAACAAGTATTGCTCATATAAATAAGTACTGTGTTCAGAATCAATAATTCTGCCAGGGAGAGCAATAAAAATACTTTTAACAAATCCTAAAAACATTCTTAATTTATCTAAAAATTCAACATTATCTCCGCCAAACCTTTGAGCATCATTTAAAATACTGTCGAAAAAATCAAATATAAAATAAAATTGACCACTTAAAATAGCGATTATAAAGAAAAAAAGCAAACATTTTAAAGCATTTAATAACCATGTTTTAATTTTTCTGTCTTTTGAAACAAGTGGGAAAAACCAAGCTGAAGTCGTAATACATCCAGCACTCATAGCAAGTGGATAATTAACGCCTTTTTTCATATTGAAGTATACATAAATAGCTAAAATCAAATAAAATGTAGATATAATATACTGTTCTAAAGTAAATAGGAAAATAATTGTACTATAGCAACATAGAAAAAATAAATAGAAAAATATTTTACTTTTATCTTTAATATTTAAAAGTCTAGCTAACATTACCATCATAAATCCAACTAAAATTATTTGAATCCAAGTTAAAAAAATAGCATAACTATTAGGAACCATAAAAAATATTTTACTAAAAATATAAGAAACAAGTCCAAAAGGTACAGAAAACACCCCAAATAATGGTTGTCTTGAAGCCACATTTTCTATAGCATTAATATTGATAAAAACATTAGTACTAAAAATTGCCGAACTATCAGTAGTATAAAGAATATCATAAAACTTGCCTTCAGCAAAATAAAAAACGCCTGTTAAATTATAAAGAATAATTGTTATTATCAGCATACCAATCGAATAAAAAATCAAAAATCTTTTTTCATTTTTAGTTAAACTTTTAAAAAAATTAATAATTGGTTTATTTAAAATGCCCCATAAATAATAAACAATCATAGTCAAACCAAATAATGCAAAAACCATAGCTATAGCTAATTTCCAAACAGCAATATTATAAAACACTTCCGCAAATCCATATTTAAAATGATAATCATAAATAATTTGTAAAAATAAATTGCTAAACAAAAAAGATATTATAAATTTGAAAATATTAATTTTTTCAAATTTATTTTTCCAAAATTTCATTACTAAAAAAAATCCTATTAAAAACGAAAGTCCTAAAGATAAAACAATAATCCACTTCCCAGTATTTCTAGACAAAACCAAGCACAAAGCAGGACACGAAATTACAAACAAAATTTGTAAAATTCTTTGTAATTTATTATTTAACATAATTTCTTTTTTCATTTAAAACACCTCACATAAATATTAAAAATAAAACTATAGCATAAAACAAAATAGTAAATAATATTCCTTTATTATGAACAATAACCTCAACTGGATCACCATAAGTTCCACTTTCAATAACCAAACTATATTCAAAAAATATAAGCATAACAATAGGTATTGTCCAAATTAATAAATTACCATTAACTTTCGCAATAACATCCGAATCTGTAGACCACATTGAATAAAAAACAATAGTAAGAGCTAAACAAACATACATATTTTTATCCAAAAAATCTTTATTATAGTATTTTAAAACACTTCTTGATTTTTCATCACTTTTCATCATCTCATTTCGGCGTTTACCAAATCCCAAATAAAATGCTCCAGACATCACAGTTAAATATAAATAATTAGAAACAAATGTGTCAATTAAAAACGAACCGAAAAATATTCTAATTAAAAAACCAATAACTAAAACTATAACATCAACTAAAACAACATTTTTAAGCCATTTACTATATAAAATATTAATTAAAATATAACCAAGTATTAATAAAATAGGATAAATTGATACATTTTTATATATTATAAACGACAAAAATATAAAACAAATAAATAAAATTAAAATAATACTATATGCCTCTTTAATACTTACCTTGCCTGAAGGAAGTGGTCTATTTTTCTTTATTTCATGTAATTTATCTTTATCAATATCACATATATCATTAATGACATATATAATAGAAGAAGATAAAGAAAATAATATAAATCCTAAAATAGTAATATATAAATTAAACAAATTATTATATAATCCACTAAAAATTAAAGGGACAAAAATAAGTACATTTTTAATATAATGTTTTACTCTAATAAGTTTCAAATAATTTTTAATTTTTTCCATTAATATACAACTCCCAAAATATTATCAAGCTATATATAAGTATAACAAAAATATAATCAATTGCCAAATAAAATACTATAATAAATCAAAAAAATACATGATAAAAAAATTTTTTCTTTGTAAAACAAATGTCAAATAATCAATAAAAAAACACCAAAAACTATAAATAAATTACTATTTAATGTATAATTATTATAGGTGATAATATGGAAAATAAAAATGAAAATATAACATATAAAACAAGAGAAGAAAGAAAAAAAATAGAAGAAAATCTTAAAAATGTTCAAATAGAAAAAGAAAAAGAATTAGAAGAAAAAAGAAAAGAATTAAAAAATATTATATTTGATGAAAACAAAAAAAATATCTACAAAAAACAAAAAATAGAAAACAAAGATATTACAAAGCCAAAAGCCGCAAATATCATGCTTTCTATTACTTTTGTTATTGCTCTTTTTATAACCGTTTATCTAATTATCGACTCTTCAACTAAAATAGATCAAATATATCAAATAATAAATGCCTTTCTACTTCTAATTATTGTAACATGTTTTCTCATTAGCTTTAAAAAATCTTTTTTCAAAAATAAATCAGCTCCAACCATTATTACATCAATTATGGTTTTAGGCGCACTTACATTTAATGGTTTATATATGACAAATACAATCAGTTTGCCAAAACAAAGCTATCTACCAAACTTTGAAAGTGTAAATCTAACAAAAGCCATTAATTGGACTCAAGAAAATAACGTAAAAACAAATCAAGAATTTGAATATAGTGATGTAACTGAAAAATATAGTGTCATAAGCCAAAGTAAAAAACCAGAAACATTAACTAAAGATATTAAAAAAGTAGACTTTGTTGTTTCAAATGGTCCAGATTATAATAAAGAAATTATTTTAGCCGATATGACTGGTTGGAATGTAGATGACATACTAAAATTTGTAAACGAAAATTTCTTAAATAATGTTACTATAAATTTTGCAGAAAACTTAAACATCAAAAAAGACACTGTTATATCTCAAAGTAAAACAGGTCAAATAAAAAGAAGCGAGCCAATCATATTTACAGTCTCTTTAGGAAATAAAGCAGAACTATCCCCTATCAAACTAAAAGACTTAAAAAATGAAAGCCTACTTAATGCTTCTGTATATTTAGGTAGAAATGGTATCCTATATGAAATAAAATATGAATTTTCAAACGAAATAGAAAAAGGTCATGTTATAAGTACTACACCAAAACCAAACACAACCGTTAAACCAGATGAACTAATTACCATAACAATATCTAAAGGTAAAGAAATTAAAATGCCAAACTTAAAAAATAAAACCATGGCTTATGTTACAAAATGGATGGTTGAAAATAACCTTCAAATAAATTACTCTGATAGATATGATAACAACATAAAATCAGGTAGAGTTATTGAAAGTAATTATAAAGAAGGAGACATCATTGAAGAAGGTACTACAGTAGATATTATCTTCTCAAAAGGACCACTTATTATGAAAAAATTTAACACTATAAATGAATTCAAAAGTTGGGCCGATACTAACGGCATTAAATATGAAATTAAAGAAGAATTTAATGATGAAATAGAAAAAGATAAAATAATTAAAACATCTATTGAAGAAGGAGCAAATATCAATCTAGATAATACAATTACAGTATATGTTTCTAAAGGAACAGCTGTAACTGTTCCAGATTTTACAAATAAAACTAAATCTGAAGTTCAAAAAGAGTGTAACAATTTAGGTATTAGTTGTTCATTTACCGAAGAATATTCTACTAAATCAGCTGGTAAGGTTATTGGTCAAAGTATTGCTTCAGGTACTCAAATATCTAAAGGTGATAGTATCACTATAACTATTGCAACTGATAAAAAGACATCTAGTACCTCTAATAAAACATCAAACTCTAATTCATCTTCTAGACCATCTAGTGGATCTTCAAGTAGTTCTAGACCTTCAGGAGGAAGTTCAGATGATGGAAGTACTAATACAAACAATTGTAAAAGTTCATCTTATAGCATCAGTATTAGACCTTTAAATGATATTTTCAATCGTGGTGAAAATTATACTACTACAAAAAGCTTAATCGAAAGTTATTTTCATACAAATTTTCCAGGAATAAATATAGTAGTTACTGGTGATCCTAGTGCAGAATCAACATCTGGTTCATATGTAGGAGGATTTAAAGGTGGTACAATTTCCTGCCCAAGTACAGTAGAAATTATAATAGCAAAATAAATTTTAATCAATTGACAAGTAAAAAAACAAATGATAAAATGTATATGAAAAAAAGAGAGATTCCACAAAATATGGAAGCTGTGTGCTTGCGTATGGGCTCTCTTTTTTCATATATTTAACTCATTAACCAAACATAATCATAATCAAAACTTTCGGCAATAAAATCAGTATAACTATAATAATTATAACCGTTTAAGTCATAATTCCATATACTTGTATTGTCAATTAACTCTTTAGCAGTAATGCTCATTAGCGAATAATCAAATTGAAACAATATAACTGAAACTACATATAAAACATTTGAATTATGTCGTTCTTTTACGGTAATATATGCCTTGAAACAACAATTGTTCATTTTTAAAGGAGCGACAAAGTGATGATAGCCCTTCTCAATTACACTATTACTTTTGTTCTTCATTGGCTTTAAAGTATCAATATAAACTGCATTGTTAAATAAATGGGTTAAGTGGGTTGCCGCATTTAAATTATCAATGTATCTTTTATTGAATAAATTAAATTTAGATTTTGGAAAAATAATTTTATTAACTGTTTCTTTAGTTATTCTAGCACATATTCCAGTAGCATTATTAACAAATATTCCCCTATTTAAATTTAGTTTATTTTTAACTGTAGCTCTTAATAATTTTAAATCCCAATAAGTATTAACCTTTATATAATTATTATTTTCTATAAAATTAATTTTTGTATTTAAATTTATATACTTGTTTCTCAAATGTTTCATCATTACATCACCTATATACAAAATAACAAAGATGCAATATAATGTCAATTAATTCATAGAAAAAACAATCGTATTAACTAACAACTAGTTCAACACGATTGTTTTCTTTTGTATTGACAACTAACTTATAATTTTTACCATTTATTGAAATATGTGCATCATTAATAGCATTAAACATATCAACAACATATCCATAATCCTCAACGTTCCCAGCTTTCGTATCAATAATAATAGCATATGTGCCTTTTTCTAAGTTAGAAACATCAATTTGACCATTGTACCAAGCATATTCTTTAGATAAATTATCTAAAGATGTAATAGTATAGCTTCCTTGATTAGTACTATCAATATCAGCTGAAATTAAATCAAAAGTTTTAACATTTTCTAAATATACTTTTCTATAAATGTTTGATTTATTACTATAGTCAACGCCATAATTATAAGAAGTACCAATTAAATTTAAATAATTACCATCAAAACTCATATCATCATAATCATTTATCATATTACGATATGTAGGAGATTCACTTGTTGTAATAAGTCCACCATCTCTAATATTTAACTCAACAGCTTTAGATTTTTTCTTTAAATTGACATAGAAATTATATCCTTTTTTATTATCCTCACTTCTTTTATCAATTGGACTATTCAATATATTAGAAAATAAAGCTTCAGAATAATAATCTTTACTCTCACTTCTCATGTACAAATCATAATCTCCTTGAGGAATACCAGATAAATCGATATCTCCTTTAAACCATGCACCACGATAATCATAACCATTTTCTTCACCTAAATCATATGGCAAATCATTTGTCCATCTATCAATATTTACATTATATTTTTCGTTGGTGTTTTTGTTTTCTAATACCAATTGAAATTTCAAATAATCATCAATGCCATTATTTGCGCCTAACTGTATCAAATAACCACTAATTTCGTATTTTTTAGAATTGTCATTCCATTTTATGCCATCTAAATAAAATTCTCCGTCTTTCTTTTCTAATACTTTTTCAGTAACAGTAACTGTAATCGTCTTAGTAACGGTTTGTTTATAAGAATCAGTTACTGAATAAGTTACTTTATATTTACCTAAAGTATCAGATTTAACCTCGTTTTTATCGACGTTTATTTTTGTAATAGTTCCATCTTCTGGGTCATAAGCCGTAACACCTTCTAACGGATCAAAATTACTATTTAGATAAATTGTTTTATCATAAGCGTTAATAACTGGTAACTGATTTACAACAACTTTAACCGTTATTGTTTTTGTTGTTTTTTGTCCATTTTTATCTTCTACAGTATAAGTCACTTTATACTCGCCTACTTGATCAGTTTTAACATCACTTTCATAATCAATATCTTCAATTGGACCATCCTCAGCATCACTAGCTGTAACACCTTCTAACGGATCAAATGTACTATTTAAATAAATTTCCTTGTCTGATGCATTGATAACTGGTTTTTCGTTAGGAATAACAGTTACTTTAATTGTTTTACTAGCCTCTTTACCTTTAGAATCCTTTACTTTATAAGTAACTTCATAAGTATCAGCAACATCAGTATTTACTGTCTCTTCATATGTTACATCATCAGTTAAATCAGTTCCATCATGAGCTGTAGCTTTAACACCATCCATATAATCAAACTTTTCAAATTGTTTAACTTCTCTGTCTTCAGCAGTAATTGTTGGCATTTCATTTGAAACAACCTTAACTGTTATTGTTTTACTAGCATGAAAATTACTATTATCTACTACCATATAAGTAACATGATAAGTTCCTTCTTGATCAATTTTAACATCACTTTCATATGTAATTCTATTTGTTAAATTACCATTTTCTACATCATTCGCACTAACCCCTGATAAAGGATTAAAATCAGAACCTTGTGTAATAGTTTGATCAGAAGCGTTAATTACAGGTTGATTGTTAGCAACATATATCTCTTCAGTAGGAATATAACCATATAGTACATTTTCACTAGCAGGTAAATCCGTATATACTTTATAAAACTCAACCCCATTTAACCCGATCACTTTGTCTACTACATTAACAGCCAAATCATTAATCTTTTCGTTACTATTTGGATTTTTTAAAGTATAAATATGTGCCTCATCTGTTCTTTCAGGTTTATCAAATACCCAAGGATTAGCAATATTTTTTCTAACAACTCCAATAGTACTTGAATTAAAGTCTTTTCCACCATAATCCAAATCACTCAAAAATGAATTACTAGCTTGTTTTTCACCCCAATAAGGATCGGCTGCATATTTAACGTTTCTACCACTTGCTTTATTACCATAATGGCTTCCATAGTAATATGCTCCAGTTGCAAGTGAATAACTTGTACCAGTCTTTTGAGCATAATCCATAATTGAATCTCTGACACTGTCATAAGGATAAGCACAGTCATAAGCACAACTATCAGCTGCACCATAACCAAATAAATTGTTTTTATCCATGGCGATCTTACTAGTACCATTCGCACTTTCATTCATAGCTGTACTAAACATCATTAAAGCATTTTGTCCATAAGTTACCTCAGCTTCTTTAAAATATTGTCCTGTTCCATACATTTTAGAAGTGGATGCATTATAACCTTTACTAGCAATTATGTTATCAAAATCACCAGCTGTATAACCCGTTACCGAATGACTGGATAAATACATATAATAAGCATAATGAGGATTGTTTGCATTAACGCTATTACTATAAATACCTTTTCTATAATCATCAAGCATAGTAGTTAAACTCGAATAAAAATAATTGCCATCAAAACTGTAATACTTAACATCTTTAGCTAAAAAACTTGGAGCCGTTCCTAAATTAGTAAATGTATCACCATAACCTGTTCCAGTATAATAAGTAAAATGGTGAATTAAATTACCTGATTGGCCATAATGATTATAATATGTTCCAAGTTCTGTTGAACCAGAAGGAATGATAGTCATACTATCACCCTTCGCAATCCAAGCAGTTTGACCATCATAACTTATTTTAAACCAAGTATATCCTTGATTTTCCACTGTTTCAGTATAAGCGAACGTTGTTGGAGTAGTAACCTTTCCAAGTTCTTTTCCGCTTGTTGAAGGTTCAGTTCTAATCTTATTACCCTTACCAGGTACATAAATTGAATTGCCGGTTACTCCAAGTAATGAAATTGGCGTAACCACACCATTACTAGCTTCTGTCCAGCCTGTATAACCACTGATCATTATCTTAACTCGTCCGTTGTCACTGTAGCCAAGCAAAGCCGCATCAGTACCATAAGAACCATGAACATAAGTATAAGCTCCGCCTGTCGCAGATGTATATAAATTATAAGTACTACCAGGTTTAAATTTAAATATCGCATATTTACTATCTACAGGTACGCCATCTCTATAAATAGTTGCCACATTACTAGCTGTAGAATTTTGAGCATTCATCGCATTTAAAGCCGCACTATAACTACTATAAGTACCAACAACCTTATTACCTGTTTGATTCGCAACCATTTCAACTGTATAAGTTGAAGCTGCCTCTACCTTAGAAAAAGGCATAAAAACAAAGACAAAAAATATTATAAAAAATAAAGTTACAAATCTTTTCTTCATATACTATGCCCTCCTAATTATCCTAATATAATTATATCAAATAATAAGATAAAAGTATATGACAACTACCCACAACTAGACAATATTTGACATAATAAAACAATTTACTTATTACCAAACATATGATAAAATATTAGACAAATTGGGGGAAATAAAATGGACACGATAAAAAATACTGCAAAAAGTTTTACTAAAGGTTTATTTAAACCAGACAATAAACTATCTTTAATTCCAAATTGGCTTTCATTTTCAAGAATTATTGGTGGCATAGCCATTCCTATCATGGCCTACACCGGCACATCTTTACCAATTCTATTTGGTACCGTTAGTTTTCTTGCTGTTTCCGATTTTTTAGATGGAAAAGCTGCTAGAATCATTGCCAAAAGTGAAACAAAAGAAGGTGCCATGTTAGATGCCGTTTCCGACAAAATCTTTTCACTAGCCTTAATTATCGGAATACTACCAGTCATGCCAGTATTTGCCATAAATGGTGTTTTAGAAGGAACTATAGCTCTAGTCAACGCCAAACTATTATCTAAAGGTGGCTCACCTAAAAGTAACTTCCTTGGTAAAGTAAAAATTTGGCCATTATCTATTGCTCTTGTTTTAGGTTACTTAGCCCTTGCCGTCCAAAATTTAAACATAGTCGGAATTACCAACGAAACATTACTTACTCTAAGCACTATATTAAGTGTTGGAACAATGCCCCTTCAAGCTTTAAATATTAAACAATATTTTGAAGAGTACAAAACACAAACCCAAAAGAAATCAGCCGAACCATCAGATGAAAATCAACATGATATAAAAAATGAACTAAATCAAAACAAAGAAAAAACAAAAGAGAAAAAAATCACTCCAAAATTTACACTTTCCAAAGAAAGCCATCAAGCAATGGTTTATGAATTAGAAAACACAGAAATAGTTAGAGAAAAAATAGAAGAAAAAGAAAAAGTATATACAAAGAAGAACAAATATTAAATATTTGTTCTTCTTTGTATAATTTTTCAACGCGAATTAAAATTAATTATTTGAATTAAACACCTGAACAGAATCTAATTTAACAAGTCTAATATCAGTATCACTTGAAATACCTCTAGCATTTTTAAAAGTGTCTAAGAAAATTCCACCATCACCCCAGGGTGTCAAGTTCCAAGTATAGTAACTAGGCAAAATAATGACCTCTATAGATTTCATGTTTTCGGCTTTTTGAATATCTATATATTGCTCACGCTTCAAATGATAACTATAAACATAAAGGGTATAAATACCGAAAACAATCACCCATATACCAATAACAACATTAATAAAAATTTGTACTATTTTTTTATTTAAAAAACTAATTTCATTATCGCCGATAACGAAAAGAACAATAATAAATAACATATATGTGGTATATATGGACATACGACCACCCCATACAGGCGAAACTATCATAGAACCATTACACATAATTGCTAATATAATATAAAAAATCAATTTTGAATATAGTTTTTTATCAGAAACTTTAAATACACTAAATATAAAACAAATAATATATATAATCCAAAATAGAGAAACATACCATCTACTTGGTTCCAACAAAATATGAAGTTTTGGAATCTTTGCACCAGTAAACTCATTAACTGTAACTGTAAAAGCAGTTAACAATGGAATGAATAACAAATAACAGATTAATAAATATTTTAATTTACCAGTTAACTTCTTATTTATTAAATAGCTCAAAAAAACACCAGCAAGAGACACAAAAAAGGCATTTTTTATAAATGTATAAGAAATAATATTCTGAATATTAACAATTAATAATTCGCTTAGTTTTAAAGTATTCTCATCAGCTCTAATTTGAGTACCTGGGCTTGTCAACATTAAAATGGTACCGATCAAAGTTACACAAAAACATAAAAACATCAATAAATCAAATTTCTTATATTTATGTTTTGTATAAATAACAATAGAAAGACATATTGTTAAAACGAAAATACTAGCAGTTTCAACAAACATTGACATAATGAATGATAATGGTACTAAAAAATAATAATACCATCTATTTGGTGACTCTTGCTCAAATATATTTCTTTTAATATAAAGCAAAAAAATGCCAAAAACCAGCGGAATAAAATATGTAATAGTACCGGTTTTCCAAACATAACTTTGAGAAAATACCTCTGGATCAATAAACAAAATTGTCATTAATAATAATGGTAAAAAGAACAATTTAGGTGAACCATCAACAATTTTAGACAACCAATAAAACATTAAAGTCATTAAAGATGCAATTGTTATAGAATAAGCAAAAACATTAGGAACTAATAAAGTTAATAAAATACGACTAAAAAAGCGTCCTTCCCATGTCATAAAAAAATCTTTAGCAATATCGATTGCGCCAAATAAATCTTTCCCTCGGCCTTGAATATAATTAATATAATCATCACCACCATAAGGAATAAAATAACTAAACATAAAAGTTAAAATAAATATAGCTATACAATAAAATATTGTTTTATTATTAATTAAATTATCAATCTTTTGTTTCATAAAATTTCACCTTTCAAATAAAATTAAATACCCCTGACAAACACCATATATCCTAAAAATCCAATAAATATCAAATACATAATAGCGCCATTTATCATTTCAAACTTAGTTGATTTATACTTAACTCCAACGGCCATAGTAGCTAAAATACCACCAACTAAACCACCAATGTGCGCCCAGTTGTCAATTCCTGTTGAAGTAAATCCAATTAATAAATTAATAACAATTAAAGGAATAATTTGTGATTTAACAACACTATCCAAATATACTCTATAATGATATCCAAAATACAAAAGTGCTCCCATTAATCCAAATATAGCTCCAGAAGCGCCAACACTAAATCCATTATCAAAGAATATTGAAAGCATAGAACCACCTAAACCGGAAAGCAAATAAACTATCAAATATTTCCATTTACCTAAGAAACTTTCTAGTTGCATGCCTATTACATACAAAGCATACATATTAAATAATATATGTAATATACTAGCATGTAAAAATATTCCCGTAAATAACCTATAATATTGGCCAAGTTCTACTATATAAAATCTATTAACCGCAAACATTTGTAAAATACTATCATTAAACATCGATAAAATAAATACTATCACATTAATTATAATTAATGCATATGTTATAACCGGTTTTTTAGGACTAAACACATCTTCATTCATCTTGGCATCTCCCTCATTCTTCTTATTAATATCACTAGTAATTTTCATAAATAATTCTAATCCTTTTTCTTTAAAATCCATATCTTTTGTAATATCAGGAAAAGCATTAATTACAAAGCGATATTTATTTAAATCTTCAGCTTCATGAATATTAGCAAACTTTATATTAGGAGTATCCTCAAATTCAGATATATCAACATTATCACCTAAATTAACAAATATACTTAATGCATTAATCTTAAATGATAGTGTTTTTTTCTTGATTGTTTTAAGTAAATTTTTAGTTTTAAATATATCAAATTTAAATTGTTCATTATTATGAATATAACCAGAAACAATTCTAACTATTTTATAATCATCTTCCAAATTTTCAAGCCAAATTTCATCCTTAACTCCTCTAATTATTACAGGATTATAACCTCTTTCAGTAATAAAATAATGGAGCAATTTCATAACCAATTCTTCTTTTTTATCAATCACTATCTCGTTCACAATATCACCTACTCAAATTTTTTTAATATATTTGTAAAACACTCAGGAAGTTCACTATCAAATTGAATATATTTTCCGGTAGTTGGATGTACAAACCCAAGTTCTTTTGCATGTAAACACTGGCCTGTTTCATCAAATAACTTTCTATTACCATATACTGGATCATTTACTAAAGGATGTCCTATATAATCCATATGTACTCTAATCTGATGAGTTCTTCCTGTTTCTAATCTAAGTTCTATTAAAGTTGCCTTTTCATATCTTTTTAAAACCTTAAAATGAGTAATCGCTTCTTTACCATCCGCACGTATAGCCATTTTTTTACGATCACTTTTACTTCTACCTATTGGAGCATCTATTTCACCAGTATCACTTTCAATTACTCCCCAAACTAAAGCAACATACTTTCTATAAGTCTTTTTTTCAGCTAGCTCTTCAGCTAAAATTTCGTGAGCTTTATTATTTTTAGCTACCATAAGTAAACCGGTTGTATAAGCATCTATTCTATGTACAATACCAGGCCTTACTTCACCATTAACATCACTCAATTTAGTATGATATAAAAGTCCATTAACCAAAGTACCACTATGATTTCCCGCACCTGGATGTACCACTACTCCATTTGCTTTATTTATAACTAGTACATCATCATCTTCATAGACAATGTCTAAATCCATCTTTTCTGGTTTAACGCCATCTTCACTAACATGATTTACAGTTATTATATCATTTTCTTTTAATAAAAAACCAGGTTTTACAATTTTTTCATTAACCAAAACCTCTTTAGCTTTAATCATCTTAGTAACCTGACTTCGACTAATCTCTAAAGCTTCTGCCAAAAAATTATCTAACCTAATATCATTTTGATTTACTTGATACTTCATTTTTATCACCCTTTATAATTTGGATAACTATTAAAATCATTGATATAACAATCACAATATCAGCTAAATTAAATACAGGAAAATTATATCCAAAAATGTTAAAATCTAAATAATCAACTACCTGCATACGTAAAACTCTGTCAATTAAATTTCCCATAATTCCACCAACTAATAAACCATATGAAACTTGTTCAAAATCGGTTAATGTTTTACCTTTAATGAAAAAGAAATATAATACATTTAAAACAACTACTGAAATTATTATTAATAAAATAGTATTAGAACTTAAAATACTAAAAGCCGCCCCTGTATTACCAATTAAAGTTATATTAAAGAAATTTTTAATTATAGTAATAGACTGACCATAATTCATAAAAAACAATAAACCATTTTTAATAAGCTGATCAAATAAAACAGTTATAAAAGCAATTCCAAATAGTTTTTTCATAATGTATCACCACAGAATATTATATCAGAAAATACATATTATTCAAAATAGTCAAGAAAGGTAAAATATGATAAAATTATAACAGAGGTGAAATTATGAAAAGAGAAAATTATTTATCTTGGGATGAATACTTTATGGCCATTACTGAACTAAGCGCTATGAGAAGTAAAGATCCTTCAACTCAGGTTGGTGCTTGTATAGTAAGCGATGATAATAGGATACTTTCAATCGGTTATAATGGTGCCCCTAACGGATTTAATGATGATGAATTTCCTTGGGGACGAGACGGAGAAAACTTAAATACTAAATATCCTTATGTTTGCCACGCAGAATTAAATGCTATTTTAAACTACCGAGGAAACAAAAAAGATTTAGAAAAAGCAAAAATATATGTTGATTTATTTCCATGTAATGAATGTGCTAAAATAATTATTCAAGCTGGAATAAAAGAAGTAATTTATTTAAATGACAAATATGCGAATAGTGATAACAATATTGCATCTAGAACTTTATTTGACAAATGTAATATCAAGTATCACAAAATATCCATGAACAAAGAAATAAAACTAAATATGAAAAACAATTAAAAACTATTAAGAATTTTGACCTCACTATAAAGTGTAGAGCCAAAATTTTCCTAATAGTTTTATTTTTGGATAAATTTTAAAACTTCATCACTAGTCATATATCCAATATGCACATCATATGTACCATCTTTTTTAAAATAAATTAAAGTAGGTACACTCATAACTCCAAATCTCTTACATAATTCCAAATTTTCATCAATATCAACTTTTATAATTTGTACCTTATCTTTAATTTCTTCTAATTCTGGTGCAAGCATCTTACATGGTCCACACCAAGTAGCGAAAAAATCAACTAATACATCTCCTTTACTTATAATCTCATCAAAATTATCAGCACTTCCCTTTATTATTTCCATAATCATTCCTCCTCATATTTTTCTATTACAGAATCAATTCCTTTTATATTTATTTTACCACTTTCATCAAGTTTTTTAACAGCATCTACAGTAACAACTTTATATTTCAAAAATAAATCTAAAGTTTCCAAATTAAATTCATTACTGTTTTCTGAATTTGTATACTTATCGCTTAAACCTTTAAATTCATCCAATACTTTAAGTGAAGACTCCGCAACATTAGAAAGAAGTGGTGTATTTTTTAAAATTGGTTCACGATATGTTGAATCTTTTATAAAATCAACATCTACAAAATTTGGCATAGAAAGTAAATATAAAACAAAAAATACAATAATGTAATGTTTTATTACTCCTACAACAGCTCCTAATATTTTAGATGGAATACCTAAAACAATAGTAAACTTTAAAATAGTTTCTAAAATTCCTGTAGTTACTAATAAAACTTTTAATAATATCATTAAAATACTGAAAACTAATATAAATGCAATAATTTCATATACCGCAATATTTAAAACAGTAACACCTTTTATAATTCCTCCAAAACCAAAAAATGGACAAAAACTCATCAAAAATTCACTGACAGGATTTTTCAAAAAATACGCAAGTATTGTTACTACAATTATACCTAAAAAACTAACTAAACTTTTAGTAAATCCTTGTTTAAAGCCAACAACAGCTCCTAGCAATATAAATAAAATAATTAATATATCTACAATATTCATATATTATCCCCTTCCTTATTAATTATATTATACCAATAAGTAAAAAGTAAAGTTTTATTGTTATGAAAATAGAAATATGTTAAAATATTTACAGGTGATGTTTATGAAAAAAGAACCAGTAAAAACAATAACATTAAAAGTCAGTGAAAATACAATGAATAAAATGAACGAATATTTTGAAGATAAAAAAAGAATCAAAACTCCACCTTATGCTGTCTTCCAAGCCGATGAAGCTGACACCGTTGTAACATTATACCAATCAGGAAAAGCTGTCTTTCAAGGTATAAGTGCAGATATAGATGCAAATCTATGGTCACAAATGGAAAAAAATTTAAATCCAAATAAAAAGGTTGATATGAAAGTAGCCAGTAATGAAAAAAAAGAAACTAAAAAAAATTCTAAAGTCTACTATGCAAACACTATTGGCTCAGATGAAGTTGGAACAGGAGATTACTTTGGACCTATTGTTGTAACAGCATCTTATGTCACTAAAGAAGATATACCCTTTTTAGAAAGTTTAGGCGTTAAAGATTCTAAAAAATTAACCGATGAACAAATTTTAAAAATAACTCCTCAAATTATTAAAAAAATTCCATACTATACGATGACTCTTTCCAACCCTGAATATAACCAAAGACATAGTAAATACAACATGAATGCCATGAAAGCTATTTTACACAATAAAGTTTTAATAGAAATGACAAAACAATACAAACAATATGATTATATAGTTGTTGATCAATTTGCTGAAAAATATGTTTATTATAATTATTTAAAGCAAATACCTAATGTTCAAAGAAATATTACTTTTATTACCAAAGCCGAAGACCAATGCTTATCTGTTGCTTGTTCAGCAATCATAAGTAGATATATATTTATTAAAGAGTTCGACAAACTATCAAAAAAATATAATCACACGCTTCCAAAAGGCGCTGGACCAATAGTCAATGAAGTCGGTGCTAAATTAGTAAAAGAATATGGTATTGATGTTTTAAATGAAATAGCTAAAACCAATTTTAAAAACACTGAAAAAATAAAAGAATTAGCTCAAAACTAATTCTTTTTTTTTATAAAAACGAGGAAAAAATCCTCGTTTTAAGCAAAGTCCAAAAGAGAAACCTTAACGAATTAAAAACCTGATCTCCCAGGTGGGCATCACATCATCAGCTTTAGGATCCTTTATTAAAATAAAGTATTCTACACCACCAACGAATTAGATTCCCAATCGTTATACTTAGTAGGTTTTTCATAGCGGTATTCTTCTTTTAGACAATTAAATTATATCATATATATTTTAGTTTGACTAGTATCTTTACAAAAGTTAACAATATTTACCATTTAGTATTTATCCAAAAAATTATACATTTTACCATCTTCAAAGTATGTTATAACCTTATCTAATTTAACATTACTTAAAGATTTAAATATATTCCTATCTGCATCTGCATAATATTCTTTCAAAGTTTTAACTAATTCTTTCATCTCTTTACGTTTTCCTATATCTCTTTTAGTAACACTGCACGCACAATCAATAAATGATAAATTATTATATTTAACCCAATCTAAAATATTATCTTCTCGAACTAAATATAAAGGTCTAATAAGTTCCATACCCTCAAAATTATCACTTCTAAGTTTTGGCATCATTCCACTATACATACCATTATATATTAAATTCATTAAAATAGTCTCTAAAACATCATCAAAGTGATGACCTAATGCAATTTTATTACATCCAAGTTCCTTAGCATAATTATACAAATATCCTCTTCGCATTTTAGCACATAAATAACAAGGATTTTTTTCTTTACTAATAATTTTAAAAATAGGGCTTTCAAATATATGAGCATTTATATTCAAAATTTTTAAATTACCCTTAATTTTATTTAAAACCTCATCAGTATACCCTGGATTCATGATAACATATTCTAAATCAAATTTAATCTTTCCATGTTTTTGAAGTTCTTCTAAACATTTAGCAAGCAAAAAAGAATCTTTACCACCACTTATACAAACAGCTATCTTATCATTTTCACCAATCAAATCATAATTACTAACTGCTTTAACAAAATTATGCCATATAGATGGTCTAAATTTTTTAATAATACTTCTTTCTACTTCTTGATATTTTTCCATATCTATAATTTTAATAAAGAATTCTCTTTATAAACCTTAATCTTCCTTTTACTATCTATTCTAGATACATCTCTAACGGCATCATCTAAATCATGTAAACCAACTAAACTCTCACTGATATGTCCAGCCACTGAATTTATAAATTGCGGTGATGAAATATATTCTTCGCATAAATCATCACTATATGTTTGTAATTCTGACACTGGAGAACTTAAGGCTTTTTTAATATCCTCAAAACCAATCGCATCCATAAAAATTTTTTTATTAAATGCTTTACTGCACTCTGGAGATAAAAAAGTCTTTTTTAATGCTTCCCTATATTGATCATAAAACATATTACTATCTACTTCTTCATCAGTAACTCCACCATAAACATCTATTATATTGCTAATTACTTCACTAACTTCATCACTACTACATACTGAAGGATAAATTGCTTTATCTATATTATCAATTGTATATATAGGATTTGAAGTAAAACAATCTTCTAAACCATTATTATCAATCTCACCAATAAACATAGTACTTTTAACATCAATAACATGATTATTATAAGTAAAAGAACCAGCAGTAATTATAGAATTTAAAGTAGAAAAACCTCCATATAGAAAAACATCTTTCATATCATGAATCAAAACAATTCCTTGACATCCTTTTTGATTATTTTCAGCAAACAATCCCATAAAAGCATTATATAAAACCATAGGTTCTACTCCTTGTGGAGTAAAAAAACCTGACATTCCAACTACAGGTATACCCATTTTACGAGCAGTTAATTCTACCATTGTAGTTTTTCCACTACCTAGTTCACCTATCAATAAAGCATTTTTAGGTCTATTCAATTTTCTATTTCTAGCTATAGTCCAAACAAGATCTTTTAAAGCCTTATCTTGATTACATAGCAAATCTCTCAATTCATTATATAATTCTTTTGTTTCCATAAATACCTCCGCGATTTTATTTCCTGCGAGAAATAAACAAAGAATCCTTTTTTAAAACTTTCTTATTTTTTTTAGCATCATTTATAAACGTATTCTCAATAGCCGCTTCAGTCGCATGAAGACCTTCTCCACTTTCTAAGATATATCCTGCAACCTTTTTTCTAAACACATCTGAATCAATATATTCATCTAATAAATCATCTTTATATAAATTCAAAGCAGAAATTGGTGATGATAAAGCTTTAACTATTTCCTCAGTACCCATATCTTCCATATAAATTTTTCTTTTAAAAGCTTGCATACTATTAGAACTTAAAAAACGATTTCTAATTATATCTGAAATATATTTTTCAAAACCAACATTTGCTAATCTATTACCTTTTTCATCTTCAGTAATTCGGTTTGCCTTTGATAAATAACCTTTTATAATATTTAAAGTTGGTGATACAAAATCATCATTATCTAAATCAGATAATCCTTGACTCCCTACAAAAATATTACGAACATTATCAGTATCTATCTCACCAATAAATATTACATCAGATGAATTAAAATAACCATATTCACCTAAATTCAAAATTCCAGAAGCTATCATTGCATTAAATTCTTGATTATGACCATAAATAAAACTATCTTGAAAATCATGAAGTAATAAAATACCTTCTCCATCATTATTACCATTCATATTCATTTGAAATAAACCACTAGCAATCAAATCATAATTTATTTCATTTGATGAAAAAGCATTATAAACCTCACCCATCGGTATATCCATAAGTTCTGCAGTTTCCTTTATCATAGTAGTTTTTCCACTTCCAAGATCACCTATAAGTAAGATATTTTCCTTAATACTGTTTTCTCCATAAAAATTATTATATAATACCCATACTAATTTTTTTAAAGCTTCATCTTGAATGCATATATTTTCTTTAAGTAATTCAAAAAACATTTGTCTATTCATAAAATCATTCCAATCATAAAGCCCCTTTTATATCTTAATCGTTTAATTTTATATGTAATTCTTCTAACTGTTTTTCAGTTACTTCACTAGGTGCTTCAGTCATCAAACATGATGCACTAGTTGTTTTTGGAAAAGCAATTACATCACGAATATTTTCTGTCCCACACAATATCATAGTAAGTCTTTCTAAACCGATAGCAAGCCCACCATGTGGAGGACATCCATAATTTAAAGCATTTAACAAAAATCCAAATTTTGCTTCAGCCTCTTCTTTGCTAAATCCAAGTTCATTTAAAACCTTTTCTTGATCATCTGGATTATATATTCTCAAACTTCCGCCACCAGCTTCATAGCCATTTATAACTATATCATAAGCATATGCTTTAGCATTTTCCTTATCACTTAAACTATTAACATCCTTTGGTAAAGTAAACGGATGATGGCAAGATATATATCTACCTTCTTCCTCACTATATTCAAACATTGGAAAATCCGTTACCCAAGTTAATGCGTATTTATTTTTATCAATTAAATCTAAATCTCTAGCTATTTTACATCTTAAAGCACCTAAAGATGTTTTTACCATTTTCTTATTACCAGCAATAATTAAAATTAAATCATTAGTCTTTAAATTTAATTTTTCTTTTAAAGCTTTACCAATTTCAGGTGTTATAAACTTAGCAATACTACCAGTAAATTCATCATTATACTTAAGAAAAGCCAAAGCTTTAGCCCCATATGTTTTGACATAATCAGTTAATTTATCAATATCTTTTCTAGAATATTTATCAGCCACATTAAATACTAAAGCATTAATAATTCCGCCATCATTTATTATTGTTTTAAATAAACTAAAATCACTATCTTTAAAACTATCTGTAATATCAAAAATTGGGTTTTCAAATCTTAAATCAGGTTTATCTGAACCATATAAATTAATCGCCTCATCATAAGTCATCCTATCAACAGGTAATTTAATTTCAATATCTTTTACTTCTTTAAAAACATTATAAAGTAAACCCTCTGTAATACTCATGATTTCATCTTCTGACATAAAACTTGTTTCCATATCTATTTGAGTAAATTCTGGCTGTCTATCTGCACGTAAATCTTCATCCCTAAAACATCTAGCTATTTGATAATATTTTTCCATACCACTCATCATAAGTATTTGTTTAAAAAGTTGTGGTGACTGTGGTAATGCATAAAAACATCCTTTATTCACTCTAGAAGGTACTAAATAATCTCTCGCCCCTTCTGGAGTTGATTTACATAAAATTGGAGTTTCAATTTCCATAAATTCTAAAGAATTTAAATATTTTCTTGCACTTTGCATAATCTTATGTTTAATAAATAAATTATTCTTAAGTTCTTCTCTTCTTAAGTCTAAATAACGATATTTCAATCTAGTATCTTCTAAAGCTGTCATATTATTTAAATCAAATGGAAGCTCCGCCGACTTATTTAAAATCTCTAGCTTTTGAACTTCAACTTCAACCTCACCAGTTTTCAAATTCCTATTAGCTTCTTTTCTTAAAACAACCTTACCACTAACTTTAATAACATATTCATTTTTAAGTGTACTAGCGGCTTCATATACATTACTATCTGGATTTACTACTAACTGAATTAGTCCACTTCTATCTCTTAAATCAATAAATATAAGCCCACCTAAATCTCTTTTTTTATTAACCCAGCCATAAAGTGTAACAACCTCATCAACATTTTTTTTATTTATACTAGTATTATTAATCTTCATGTTCCTCACCTAATTTTTCATCTAAAAATTCTATTATTTTATCTAATTTAACCTTATATTCTTCTTTTGTTTCATTATTCTTAACAGTTAACAATTTACTTTCCACTTCTTCTTCACCAATTATAATAATATATCTAGCATTCACTTTATCAGCTTGTTTGAAATTACTTTTAAAACTCTTACCATTATAATCTATCTCAACATTAAAACCAGCAAGTCTTAAATCATTAGAAAGTGATAAAACATAAGGTTTTTGCTCATCACCAGCACTAAATATATAAACATCTGGGCATATTATTTCTCTAATATCTATGTTTTCTGCATCTAAAGCCAAAAACAACCTTTCAAGTCCAACTGCAAATCCAACACCAGGTACACTAGGTCCACCAACAAATTCAACTAAATGATCATATCTTCCACCAGCAGCCAAAGTATTTTGTGAACCAAATCCTTCAATATCAGCTTGAACTTCAAACACAGTATGAGTGTAATAATCAAGCCCTCTAACAATACTTGAATTGACTTTATAATTTATACCCATCGCATCTAAATATTCTTTAACTTTATCAAAATGTATTCTACTTTCTTCATTCAAATAATCAGTCATTTTAGGAGCATTCTTCATAATTTCATTTGAACTATCTACTTTACAGTCTAAAATTCGTAATGGATTTTTTTCATATCTTCTCCTGCAATCATCACATAAATCATTCAAATAAGGTTTAAAATAATCAAGTAATGCTTTTCGATAATTTTCTCTAGATTCCTTATCTCCTAAAGTATTTATATTTACACTAACACCTTTCAAACCTAAAATTTTAAATAAATTACAAACAATGCCAATAACTTCCGCATCCATCATTGCATCAAAGCTACCAAAAGCCTCAAAACCGAACTGATAAAACTCTCTATATCTGCCAGCTTGCGGTCTTTCATACCTAAACATTGGACCTAAATACCAAGCCTTTAAAGGTAAATTCTCCGCATATAATTTATTTTCAATAAAACATCTAACAATACCTGCAGTTCCTTCTGGTCTAAGTGTTAAATCTCTATCTCCTCTATCTTTAAAATCATAAGTTTCTTTACTTACTATATCTGTTGTTTCACCAACACCTCTATGAAAAAGTTCACTACTTTCAAATATTGGAGTTTCAAAATACTTTGCATTATATTTATCCATTAAAGCCTCTACTAACTTTCTAAAATAAAGATAAGTTAAAGCCTTATCACCATATATATCATAAGTTCCTTTTGGTTTTTGTAGCATAATAAAAACATCCTTTCCCTACATAAAATTATATTGTTTTTTAATATAAAAGTCAATGAAATAGCCAATATTAAAAGCACTTGTAATTAATTTACAAGCAACATTATATATTTAAAAAATAAAAAGCCAAAGAATAATTCTCTGACTAAATTAAACAATATTATTTAATAACTTCTGAAACGTTACCAGCACCAACTGTTCTACCACCCTCACGGATAGAGAATTTAGTACCATTTTCAATAGCGATTGGTGCGATTAATTCTACTGTCATTTCAACATTGTCACCAGGCATTACCATTTCAACACCTTCAGGTAATTCAATAACACCAGTTACATCAGTTGTACGGAAGTAGAATTGTGGACGATAGTTACTGAAGAATGGAGTATGTCTTCCACCTTCTTCTTTACTAAGTACATAAACTTGAGCTTTAAACTTAGTATGTGGAGTAACTGATCCTGGTTTAGCGATAACTTGACCACGTTCAACTTCATCACGGCTTACACCACGAAGTAATAAACCTGTGTTATCTCCTGCTTCAGTAAAGTCTAATTGTTTTCTGAACATTTCAATACCAGTTACAACTGTTTTCTTAGTAGGTTTTAAACCAACAATTTCAACCTCTTCGTTAAGTTTTAATTCACCACGTTCAACACGTCCAGTAACAACTGTACCACGACCTGTAATAGTGAATACATCTTCAATTGGCATTAAGAATGGTTTGTCATTATCACGAACTGGAGTTTCAATCCATGAATCAACAGCATCCATTAATTCACCAATTTTAGCTTCGTAAGCAGCATCTCCTTCAAGAGCTTTTAAAGCAGAACCTCTGATAATTGGAGTATTGTCGCCATCATAACCATATTCAGTTAATAATTCACGAACTTCCATTTCAACTAGGTCTAATAATTCTTCATCATCTACCATATCACATTTGTTTAAGAATACAACCATACGAGGTACTCCAACTTGACGTGAAAGTAAGATGTGTTCACGAGTTTGTGCCATAGGTCCATCTGTAGCAGCAATAACTAAGATAGCACCATCCATTTGAGCAGCACCAGTGATCATGTTTTTAACATAGTCAGCGTGGCCTGGGCAGTCTACGTGTGCATAGTGTCTATTAGCTGTCTCATATTCGATATGAGCAGTGTTAATAGTAATACCACGTTCTCTTTCTTCTGGAGCTTTATCGATATCAGCATATGCTTCGAATTTAGCCCAACTAGGATTTTGATCTGATAAATATTTTGTAATAGCCGCAGTTAATGTTGTTTTACCATGGTCAACGTGTCCAATAGTACCAATATTAACATGTGGTTTTGAACGGTCAAATTTTTCTTTTGCCATATTAATTTCCTCCTCTTTCTATTTCAATAAACATTTTAGCATGACTAAACTAAAATTTCAACTATTTTTATTTAGTTTCCGCCATTTTTTTTGATAATATCTTCTGCAATATTCTTAGGTACTTCTTCATAGTGATCAAACTTCATTGAGAAGTTGCCTCTACCTTGTGTATTAGAACGTAAACTTGTTACATATCCAAACATTTCTGAAAGTGGTACCATTGCATCAATATTCAAAGCATTACCACGTGAGCTTTGACCCATTGGTCTACCACGTCTTGCAGTAATATCACCCATAACTGTTCCTAAGAATTCTTCTGGAACTGTTACTTCAACACTCATAATTGGTTCCAAAATAACTGGATCACAATTTTTCTTAGCCTCTTTTAAAGCTAAAGATGCCGCAACTTTAAATGCCATTTCAGATGAATCAACATCATGATAAGATCCATCATGTAAAGTAGCTTTAACATCAATTACAGGATATCCAGCTAAAATACCAGATTCCATAGCTTCTTGTAAGCCTTTATCTACTACTGGAATGTATTCTCTTGGAACTACACCTCCAACAATAGCATCAACAAACTCATATCCTTTACCAGGATTAGGTTCAAATTCAACCCAAACGTGTCCATATTGTCCACGGCCACCTGATTGTTTAATGTATTTTCCTTCGCAGTCGCCTTTTTTCTTAATAGTTTCTCTATAAGCAACTTGTGGGTTACCAACATTAGCTTCAACACCAAATTCTCTCTTCATTCTATCAATAATGATGTCTAAGTGTAATTCACCAACACCAGCAATGATAGTTTGACCAGTTTCATGATCAGTTGTAGCTCTAAATGTCGGATCTTCTTCAGATAATTTTTGTAAAGCTAAAGCCATCTTATCTTGGTCATCTTTAGATTTTGGTTCAACGGCAAGTTCAATAACTGGTTCTGGAAATTCCATAGGAGCTAATATACAAGCATGTTTTTCATCACATAAAGTATCACCTGTAGTTGTAGCCTTAAGACCAACAACTGCTGCAATATCTCCTGTATAAACATCGGTAATTTCTTGTCTGTGATTAGCATGCATCTGTAAGATACGTCCTACTCTTTCCTTCTTATCTTTATTTGAATTTAATACATATGAACCATTAGATAAATGACCAGAATAAACTCTGATAAAAGTTAAACGTCCAACAAATGGATCAGTCATAACTTTAAATGCTAAAGCTGAGAATGGTTCGTTATCACTAGGATGTCTTTTAATTTCATTACCATTCATATCAACACCTTCAATTGCTTCAACATCTGTAGGTGCTGGTAAATAGTCAACAACAGCATCAAGTAATAATTTGATACCTTTGTTTCCAAGTGCAGTACCGCACATAACTGGGAAGAATTTAACAGCCAAAGTTCCTTTTCTAATAGCCGCTTTAATTTCATCAACTGAAATTTCTTCTCCCTCTAAATATTTATTCATTAAATCATCATCAAACTCTGCAACTGCTTCGATTAAGTCATTACGTTTTTCCTCAACTATATCTACTAAATCTGCAGGAATATCGATAATTTCAGGATTTTCTTCGGGCTTTCCATCGTATTTATAAGCTGTTTTAGTTACTAAATCAACAACACCATTGAAATCACTTTCAGCTCCAATTGGCCATTCAATTGGTTTAGCATTAACACCTAAACGCTCTTCAATACTCTTTAAACTAAATTCAAAATCTGCTCCCATTTTATCCATTTTATTGGCAAAAATCATTCTAGGAACATTGTATTCAGTTGCTTGTCTCCAAACTGTTTCAGTTTGTGGTTCAACACCAGCTTGTGCATCAATAAGTGCAACTGCACCATCAAGTACACGCAAACTTCTTTGAACTTCAACAGTAAAGTCCACGTGACCTGGAGTATCAATAATATTTAATCTATAGCCATTCCAATATGCAGTTGTTGCTGCAGAAGTAATAGTAATACCACGTTCTTGTTCTTGTTCCATCCAGTCCATTTGAGATTCACCATCATGAGTTTCACCAATTTTGTGAATCTTATGAGTATGGAATAAAATTCTTTCCGTGCATGTAGTCTTACCTGCATCGATGTGGGCCATGATACCAATATTACGAGTTTTTTCTAAACTATATTCACGAGCCATATTATATTTCCTTTCTTATAATTACCATCTATAATGAGCAAATGCTTTATTAGCTTCTGCCATTCTATGAGTTTCCTCACGTTTTTTAACCGCAGCTCCAACACCGTTAGAAGCATCGATTATTTCATTAGCTAAATTTTCAGCCATAGAATGTCCGCCTCTTAAGCGAGCATAATTAACAAGCCAACGTAGTCCTAAAGCTTGAGCTCTATCAGGACGTACTTCGATAGGTACTGGATAGTTAGCTCCACCTACACGTCTTGTTTTAACTTCTAAAGCTGGTTTGATATTTTCTAAAGCTTTGTTAAATACTTCTACTGGATCAGTACCAGTTTTTTCTTTAACCATATCAAACGCATTATAAAGAATTGTTTGTGCAGTTCCTTTTTTACCATCTAGCATCATAGAGTTAATTAACTTTGTAACAACTTTAGAATTGTAAATTGGATCTGGTAAAACGTCTCTTTTAATAGCTCTTCTTTTACGCATAATAATCCTCCTTCCAAATTTATTTTAAAATGTTTTTAATTATTTACTTTTTGGTTTTTTAGCACCGTATTTAGAACGGCCTTGTCTTCTTGCATCAACTCCAGCAGTATCCATAGTACCACGAATAATGTGATAACGAACACCGATTAAGTCTTTAACACGTCCACCACGAACAAGTACAACACTGTGTTCTTGTAAGTTGTGTCCTTCTCCTGGAATATAAGTATCTACTTCTCTTCCGTTTGAAAGTCTAACACGTGCATATTTTCTTAAAGCTGAGTTCGGTTTCTTTGGTGTTTTAGTTCCAACACGAGTACATACACCACGTTTTTGCGGAGAATTACTTATTGTCTCTTTTCTATCTTTACTGTTGTATCCAATGTTTAAAACTGGTGATTTACTTTTTCTAACTTTTGAACCTCTTCTTTTTCTAACAAGTTGGTTAATTGTTGGCATTTTTTCTCCTCCTTTCATTACACATACCCAGGTGTTTCATTTTTATTCTTAATTAAAGATTTACCGCAAAGGTAAACCTAAAATTAAAATGCATAAATAATATACCATTTCATTATATGAATGTCAATAAATTTTATTCCTTTTATTAAAAATTTTTCGGATTACTCATAATCTGAATAATTAAATCCATATTATCGTCCTTAGCTATCTTATTTTTTTTAATAGCCCCGCATTTATTACAAATGTAAACTATTTTATACTCACCTTTTTTACCATTATCAATAGCTATTGGTTCTAAAATTCCATGGCACTCACACTCTCTATCACCTGGATTAATATCTACATGTTTAGAACACAAACATTTTGGACAATGATCGCGTGCTGTATATCCAAGTGGACTAACCTTTTCGCCACAAACATCACAAATAAAATCTTCATCACGCATAGTAAATCTTGCTTTTTGTTCTTCCATTAAAATAACTACTCCTTTTATATATATTTTATCATAAATTAACTTGGAAAAAATATTTTTTTAATTTTAATAATTACATCTTCATAATCTATAATGGTGATATAATGACTCTTTTTTCTATAAAACACTTAATACTAATTTTTATATTAATTTTGTTTCCAATTTTAATCAGCACTAAAATTAAAAAAAGTAAAACTACCCTATCTTTCATTTTACTTTTTCTATTATCATTAGAAATATTTAAATTTTTATTTTTAATACTCACAAACAACTATCAATTAAATAAAGATTTGCCTTTACAACTGTGCTACTTATATCCTTTAATTGGTCTAGTATATTTAAAGACAAAAAAAGAATTTCTTTTAAATTATTTAGGTCCTTTCGGAATATTATTTGGCGTGGCAGCAATCTTTTTCACAAACCCACAAAATCTAAATTTTGATACAATATATTGTTACTTTTATCATTTCTTCTTATTAATATCAGGAGTTTATATAACAAAAAACTATAAAACTCATTTCTATTTTAAAAATATTCTTGTTATGTTTATGCAAATCATACCAGCTTATATTGCTAACTCATTAATAAAAAATGGTTCTAATTATATTTTTTTAAATACCTTTTTAGATCCATCTCATTATACAAAATATGTTGATAATATATCTGCTTTCAACATAAAATTATTTGGAATTTCAATTAACGACATTCTAATTGTTTTAATTAATACGTTTGGAAAAACTATATATATTTTATTGTTTATTCTATTAATCATATCATTCAATTCATTATTTCTATATATATTTAGTGATAAACATAAATCAAAAACTTAAACCACCTTATAAGTTGTCGTAAAAATTTTATCATCACTGCAGTATTCCATAACAAATCTATTCTCTTTTTTACATATAACCACACCTACAGTTTTATCGTTAAATAACTCTTTAATATTTTTATCTACATAATTTATATATTTTGTAATCTGTCCAATATATTCAGCTTTAAATTCTGTAACCTTTAATTCCACTACAACAAAGCAATTAAATTTATAATTAAAAAGTAAAAAATCAATGTAGTGATAATTATCCCCTATTTTAATTTTTACTTCACTACCAGCATATAAAAAACCAATACCTAATTCTTTTAAAAAATCATCCATATTTTCTAGGATAGATTTATGCAAAGCATATTCAGTTAGTCTTTCATTTTTATCTTTTACTTTTATCATTATTGGATTTTTAATTAAAGTATTTATCTTAGGCTTTTCTAACTCTTCTTTAAATCCAATTCTTTCATATTCTTTTGATTTTATTTTTTCTCTAAGTTCTCTAACAGATAGATTTTGTTTATCCGTTATATAAATATAATAATTTATTTCCATAATATTATCTAATGATAACAATTCACAAATATGGCTCCAACTTAATTTTGCAGACAGTGTCTGCACTTTTGAAAAATTCATATAAAATTTTCTCATTAATGCGAGATTCCGCCTACTGTAACCTTTACCAAGTTCTTTAGTTAATTTGAAAGAATACTCTTTAATTAATTTATTTCCGTATTTAGCTCTCTTCTCTCCACCCTGTGCTTCAACTATTAATCTACCAACTTCAAAATAAGCATTTAAATCACTTCTGTTTTTAGAATAATCTTTGACCTTTTTATATATTTCATTTTTAACCAAAGTTTCTTTTATTTCATTATAGTAATTAATAATATCACTCCTCTTAAACCACCTTATAAGTTGTCGTAAAAATCCTGTCATCACTGCAGTATTCCATAATAAATCTATTTTCTTTCTTACATATAACCACACCTACAGTTTTATCGTTAAATAACTCTTTAATGTTTTTATCAACATAATTTATATACTTTGTAACCTGTCCAACATATTCTACTTTCATTTCAGTTACTTTAAGTTCTATGACAACATAACAATTATATTTAACATTAAAAAATAGAAAATCTATATAATTATATCTATCACCTATTTTAATTTTTACTTCACTACCTATATAGGCAAAACCAATACCTAATTCTTTTAAAAAATCATCCATATTTTCTAGGATAGATTTGTGCAAAGCATATTCACTTAATTCTTCGTTGGAATTATTTGTTTTAATCATTATTGGATTTTTAATTAAAGTGTTTATTCTAGGTTCTTCTAGTTCCTCTTTGTATCCAATTCTCTCATACTCTTTTGATTTTATTCTTTCTCTGAGTTCTCTTACAGACAGATTTTGGCTTTTTACTATATAAATATAATAATTTATCATATTGTTATTGCTCATAGATAAAAGCAAACGATAATGACTCCAATTCAATTCGGCACACACTGTGTGCCATTTCCTAAATTTAATATAAAAACTTCGCATATTGCGCAAATTTCTTTCAGTATAACCTTTACCGAGTTCTTTAGTTAATTTTTCAGAATATTCTTTAATAAGCTTATTCCCATATTTAGCTCTTTTCTCTCCACCTTGAGCTTCTACAATTAATCTACCAACTTCAAAGTAGGCATTTAAATCACTTTTATTTTTAGAATAATCTTTAACCTTCTTATATATCTCATTCTTAACTAATGTTTCTTTTATTTCATTATAGTAATTCATTTTTTCACCTCTATTTATTAATATACGAGGTTTATAAACAAATTCCTTCTTTCAAAGAAAAAAACTATAGAATTTTAACTCTATAGTTTATTTCAAATAAGGTTTTAAAAACTTACCAGTATAACTCTCTGGACATTCAGCCACTTCTTCAGGTGTTCCAGTAACAACAATATTACCGCCACCATCACCGCCTTCTGGTCCTAAATCAATAATATAATCAGCCACTTTAATTACATCTAAATTGTGCTCAATAACTAAAACCGTATCTCCATTATCAACAATTCTATTTAAAATAACAAGTAACTTTTTAATATCATCAGAATGTAAACCGGTTGTAGGTTCATCTAATATAAATAAACTCTTACCAGTTGGCTTCTTCTGTAGCTCCTTAGCTAATTTTACTCTAGCCGCTTCACCACCAGAAAGTGTTGGCGCACTTTGACCAAGTTTAATATAAGAAAGTCCAACATCAGAAAGCATCTGTAATTTATTTTTAATCTTAGGAACATTTTCAAAAAACTTAAGTGCCTCTTCCACTGTCATCTCTAATACATCATAAATACTTTTCCCTTTGTATTTTATCTGTAAAGTTTCACTATTATAACGTGTACCATGACATACCTCACAAGGTACATAAACATCAGGTAAGAAGTGCATTTCAATTTTCTTAACACCATCACCCCAGCATGCTTCACATCTTCCACCTTTAACATTAAATGAAAATCTACCTTTATCATATCCACGCATTTTAGCCTCTTTAGTTTCCGCAAAAACATCACGAATATCATCAAACACTGAAGTATAAGTTGCTGGATTACTACGTGGAGTTCTACCAATTGGAGTTTGTGAAATATCTACAACTTTATCAATGTTTTCTAAACCCTTCACACTCTTATAAATACCTGGCTTTTCTTTAGACTTATATAAATTACTTGAAACAACCTTATATAAAATTTCATTAACAAGTGTACTCTTACCACTTCCAGAAACCCCAGTTACACATATAAACTTACCAAGTGGAAACTTGACTTTAATATTTTTTAAATTATTTTCCTTAGCTCCAACAATCTCTAAATACTTCTTATTACCTTTTCTTCTCTTAGAAGGAACTTCAATCTTAAGTTCTCCTGTCAAATATTTACCAGTCAAACTATTTGAATTAGCCATAACTTCTTTAGGTGTACCTTCCGCAACCACATTACCTCCGTGAACACCAGCACCAGGTCCAATATCTACTAAATAATCCGCTTGAAGCATCGTATCTGTATCGTGTTCAACGACAATTAAAGTATTTCCTAAATCACGCATTTTTAAAAGTGAATTAATTAATCTTTGATTATCTCTTTGGTGTAGACCAATAGAAGGTTCATCCAAGACATATAAAACACCTGTTAATTGTGAACCAATTTGTGTAGCTAATCTAATACGTTGAGCCTCACCACCAGATAAAGTCTTAGCTTCTCTATCTAATGTCAAATACTCAAGTCCTACATTAATCAAAAACGAAAGTCTAGATTTAATTTCTTTTAAAATTAAATTAGATATTTCTTCTTGTTCCTTAGTAAGTTTTAAATCACTTAAAAAACCATATAAATCCTTAATACTAAGCTGCGTTACTTCATAAATATTTTTGCCACCAATTAAAACAGCCAAAACATCATCTGAAAGCCTAGAACCATGACACTTAGGACATTTAAGCTCTGTCATATAATTTTCAATCCAAGTCCTAACCCAAGTACTTTTAGTTTCCATGTAACGTCTTTCTAAGTTAGTAATAATACCTTCAAAATACCCTTTAGTTGTTCTTTTATTACCAGCTTTAGAAGTATAATTAAAAGTAAGTAAATCTGAACTACCATATAAAACAATATCTAACTCTTTTCTAGTTAAATCTTTAATAGGTTTATTCATATCAATCCCATAATAAAGGCAAGCTGTTTCCAAATTAGTATAAGTAATATTATTCTCATCATCCACATTTATAGCACTAATCGCACCTTCATTAATACTTAAATTTTTATCAGGAATAATCAAATCCTCATCTATTTTATATTTAATACCAAGTCCCTTACACTCCGGACAAGCTCCCCAAGGTGCATTAAACGAAAACATTCTAGGTTCAAGCTCTGGCAAAGAAAAATCACACTCAGGGCAAGCATATGTCTCACTCATAAGCATTTTCTCCCCACCAATAACATCGATTAATATTTTCCCAGAACCTAATTTAGTCGCAACCTCCATACTCTCATAAAGTCTACTTCTAATTTCTGGTTTAATAACTAATCTATCAACTACAACTTCAATTGTATGTTTTTTATTCTTCTCTAAATTAATATCTTCTGATAAATCATATTCCTTATCATCAATAATAACCCTAACATATCCTTCTTTACGTAAATTCAAAAGTAAATCTTTATGTGTACCTTTTTCTAAAGCCACCACTGGTCCCAAAACCCTAATTTTAGTTCTTTCTGGAAGTTTCATAACATCCGTGCACATTTCTTCAATACTTTGACTACTTATTGGAATATGATGCCTAGGACAATAAGGAACACCAATACGAGCAAATAAAAGCCTCAAATAATCATATATCTCAGTAACCGTACCAACCGTACTACGAGGATTTTTATTAGTTGTTTTTTGATCGATACTAATAGCTGGAGAAAGTCCATCAATACTATCCACATCAGGTTTCTCAGAACCACCTAAAAATTGTCTAGCATAAGCACTCAAACTTTCAATATATCTTCTTTGACCTTCCGCATAAATTGTATCAAAAGCCAAACTACTTTTACCACTTCCAGAAACACCAGTCATAACTATCAATTTATCTTTAGGTAAAGTAATATTAATATTTTTTAAGTTGTTTTCTCTTGCACCTTTCACTACTATCTTGTCCATAAACACCAACTCCTTCAAATAATTTAAGTTCATCTTCTGTCAAATTGAAATCCCTGATAAATCTTTCTCTACGTTCAACATAAGTATGAAGCATCATATCAATAATTTCTTTTCTAGAAACCTCTCTAATAATTCTCAAATACTCACACACATACATATCATAATAGCCATAATATTCATCATCATATTTTTTCACATCTCCAAAACCAATAACCTCAGTCATTATAGAATCATTAGGATTGACATATCTAAAACAGTCCTCTATATGTTTACATAAATGAAAACCATTCCCATTATTACCCCATTTTATTTCACCATCCGCATGATAAATTTTACCAATTTTAAATTTATCACCATATCTATTCGTAAAATCTTTATTAAAAGCTTTATAACCTATTACAAACAAATTTATCACATCCAAAACTACTATCAATATTATAACATCACTGTCAATATTTATTATCAACATTATAATTTTACAAAGCAAACAAAAGTTTGTCAATACTCAAAATAAAACATCTAGTAAAACTAGATGCCTTAATCCTTCGGTTCAAAAACTAAAGACATAAAGAAAGCAAATATAATTGCCGCACTAATACCAGCTGCTGTTAAATCCAAAGTACCACTAAATAAACCAAGTACTCCTTCAGTATTATATCCATGAATTGCACCATGTGTTAAATTATGGCCAAAACTTGTAATAGGTACTAGTGCTCCTCCGCCAGCCCATAAAATAATCTGATCATATATATTAAATACATCTAAAAAAGCTCCAAGTACAACAAATATAACCGTAATATGCCCAGGTGTTAATTTAGTTGTATCCAGTATTATTTGTGCAACCGCACAGACCAACCCTGCAAATAAAAAGGCATTTAAATATATCATGATATTACCTCCAAACTAACCACATGACTTATAGATGGTATAGTAAGTTTATGATTAGCCATAGTTGGACACATCAATGCTCCAGTTGCCGCTAATAATATTCTTTTATACTTTCCCTTTTTCATTTGATCAAATACATAACCATAAGTAACAAGTGGCGCACATGCTGGACCAGAAGCTCCTGCATAAACTGGTTGATTTTCCAAGTCATAAAGCATTACTCCTGTATCATTATAATTTTTTAAGTCAATATTGTATTCACTAAGCATATATTCTTTTAAAATTTTTTTGCCATATATTCCTAAATCTCCAGTTAAAACCAAATCATAATAATCAATATTTCTTCCAGTATCTTTCAAATGACTAACTATTGTATCAGCTGCCGCAATAGCCATAACCGCCCCCATATTAGAAACATCACCTACTTTAGAATCGATAACTCTACCAATTGTTCCACTTTCAATTTTAATACTAGAACGATTTTTAGAAAGTAAAGCAGCTGCCGATCCGGTTGAAGTAAAAGTAGTACTTTTATGTTTAGGACCGCCATATTCTACCGGATACCTATATTGCTTTTCAGCAGATGTATTATGTGAAGAAGTAAATGTAATAGCATTATTAATAAACCCACCATCAATTAAACTAGCGCCCAAAATAAGCCCCAAAGTCGATGTCGAACAAGCCGCATAAATTCCAATAAAACTATTTTTTAACTTTTCCATCGCATAATTAGATGCCACTATCTGATTAAGTAAATCGCCACCAATCAACAAATCAACATTATCAATATTAATCTTACTTTTATTAACTAATGTACTAATAGCTTCATCTACTAACTTAACTTCAGCTTGTTCCCAGTTCTTTTCACCAAAATATAAATCTTTATGACATAAATCAAAATATTTTCCAAGCGGTCCCTCACTTTCATAAGGACCTGTAATAGTAGAAGTATCATTTATATAAACATCATTAAATTTAAATGTCATATAAGTCCCACCACCATCCTAATCAAACTAAACACAAAACTACTTACAACTCCAAATATAATAACTGCTCCAGAAAGTTTAAGCATATTCGCTCCTATACCGGTAACTAACCCTTCTTTTCTATACTCTAAAGCTGCACTCATTGTCGCATGAGCAAAACCAGTAATTGGAATAATTAAACCACATTTACAAAAATTCACCCACTTATCAAAGAAACCTAAAGATGTAAATAAACAACTAAAAAATATAAGAGTAACAAGCATACAAACTGTAGCTTCTTTAGTTGGAATATCAAACCAAGAAGAATATCCATCAATTAATAATTGTCCAACTATTCCCATTAAGCCTCCAGTTATAAAAGCAATAACCGCATTCATCAAAACATTTTCTTTTGGACTATGTTTTTTCACAATCTCTTGATAATTTTGTTTCATAATAATTTCCTCCTAAAACTATTATGAACCAAAGATTATTTTTCTATACAAAAAACCACTAGCATTCATCTACACTAGTAGTTTTCACATACTCATACTTATATTTATTTCCAGTAAAGGTAATGATAACATATCCATTAAAGTTTTCAAAATTTTCTTTTTCATCTGTACTACCTTCTTTATACATAGGATTTTGAATATCATCAGAATCAAGTAACCCAGCTTGCTGCAAAGTACTAATTCTAATACTACATTTATTTCCTTCCAACTGATCAGGTAACTTTAATGAATTTTTAGACATATATGTCCTCGCCGTATTTACAATTGTATTAACTTGTTCATTATAAGCTTTTTCCCTAGATGAATTTAAAGCACTATTAATTGTTGGAATTGCAATCATCGCAATTAAACCCAAAATAACAATAACTCCCAAAAGTTCAACTAAAGTAAAACCTTTTTTCATACCAATCACCTATTATTAATTATAATTTAAGTAAACACCATTGTCAATTAAAGACCTTGCGAAGTTTTGTTAAAACCTTATTTTCTCTTCTAGAAATGTCAACTTGACTTAAACCTAAATTATTCGCTATCTCACTTTGAGTCATATCTTTAAAATATCTATCATACATAATAGTTCTTTCTGGTTCACCCAAAGCTTCTATCTCACTTTTTAAAAATATCAAAGTATCATAATCAACATCATTATTAGAAATAATATCATACAAAGAAAGATCATCTAAATAAGGTTCATCTAAACTTATTCCATCACCTTTATATTCAATAAGCATATTCAAATTTTGAAGTGGTATATTTAAATAATCGCTTAACTCTTCATTTGTTGGTTCTCTCATAAGCTCCTGAGATAAATAAATTTTAGCCTTATCAATTTGTTTCCTAGCTCTATTCATATCTCTACTTAATTTAACCGTATGATTTTCTCTCGCAAACTCTGATATTCTTCCTAAAATATAAGGATAAGCAAAAGTTGTAAACTTAACCCCCCTAGAAGAATCAAACTTCTTATAAGCTTCCATCATCCCAATACATCCAGCTTGAAATAAATCATCTAAATCACCACTAAATTTTCTTGCAATACTATAAATCAAATTACTATTTTCTAAAATTACCTCTTTTAAAGGTTTCATTTTCACCTCCTACACATTAATAAAATTAACTGCCGCAAGTTCATCTGAAACAATATTAAAAGGTTTTAAATCATAGTCAAACTTGTTCTTACTCAAACAAACCATACTATTTCCATTATTTTTTAAACATACATTATAACATTTAACCAAAGTTTTAAAACCGCTATCATCCATCTTATACACATTTTCTAAATTAAAAACAACATTCCTAATTCCAACATTAATAAGCAAATCCCATACCTCATTATTTAATTTTTTTCTTGTTTTCTTTGTTAATTCTCCAAATAACCTAACAAATAAAATACCATACTTCGAGTCCATATCTATCTCTAACATATCATCACCATACATACTTTAACACTTACTAAAATTAAATAATATACTTTCGGCAAAACTAGACATAAAAAGAAAAAATACGTCTATTCAACGTATTTTATTCATCTTTCTTTTCTAATTTAACTAATACTTCACGCGGTTTAGCTCCATTAGGTGGTCCAACTATTCCTCTTTCTTCAAGTAAATCAATACATCTAGCTGCCCTATTATATCCAAGTCTAAATCTTCTTTGTAAAAGTGATGCACTAGCTTTACCTTGTGTAATTACAAACTCTCTAATTTCATTATATAAAGGTTCTTCATAATCATCATCTTCCACCATCGATGTTGCTCCTCTATCTTCATCAGAAACCGTTAAAGAAGTATCATACATAGCTTTTTGTTGTGATATTGTATAATCCACAACCGCTTTAATTTCATCATCACTAACAAATGTTCCTTGAACACGAGTTGGAATACTTTCTCCTTGTGGTAAAAATAACATATCACCTTTACCAAGTAATTTTTCAGCTCCACTCATATCAAGTATTGTTCTAGAATCAATACTAGAAGAAACTGCAAATGAAATACGAGATGGAATATTAGCTTTGACAACACCAGTAATAACATCCGTACTAGGTCTTTGAGTTGCTACTATCAAATGAATACCAGCCGCACGAGCCATTTGTGTAATTCTCATAATTGAATCTTCAACCTCTTTAGCCGCAACTAACATCAAATCAGCAAGCTCATCAATAATAACAACTATATAAGAAAGTCTATTAATTTTCTCATCATCTGGTAAACTTTCATTTTTCTTATCAACATAAGCATTATAACCAGCTATATTTTTAGTTTTACTTCCCTCAAACAAATCATATCTATCTTCCATTATTTTAACTATTTTTTGTAAAACAATATTAGCTTTTTTAGGATCAGTAACAACCGGTGTTAATAAATGAGGTACTCCATTATACATAGATAACTCAACCTTTTTAGGATCAACTAATACAAGCTTTACTTCATCAGGTTTTGTTCTCATCAAAATAGATGTAATCATACTATTAATACACACTGATTTACCACTACCAGTAGAACCTGCAACAAGTAAATGTGGTGTCTTATCAATCTCACACCAAACAGGATTACCCATAATACTCTTACCTAAAGCTACTAATAACTTAGAATCATCTTTACTTTTAGGAACAGCTTCCAAAATCTCCCTAATAGAAACTGACATAATAGATTTATTAGGTAATTCAATACCTACTGTTTTTTTACCAGGAATTGGTGCTTGTATACGAACATCTTTAGCACCTAACTCCAAAGCAATTTCTCTATTTAAAGCAGTTATTTTAGATAATCTTGTACCAGATTTAATTTCAAGTTCATATTGCGTAACAGAAGGTCCAATATTAGCCGCAACAACTTTACCTTCAACCCCAAAATCTCTAATAACTTTCTCAAGTTCAGTAACATTAGTTTTAATTGAATCTTGATTAGCTTTAATAGCTTCTTTTTTTATTTTAGGTTTAATTAATAATCCCATTGGTGGTTTATTATAACCTTTACTATCGATATGAATTTCTTCTTTATGTTCAGAAACTTCTTCCTTAACCGGTTCTTTAGGAAGTTCATCTATAGATGAAATAACAACCTTCTTATCTTCATTTTCATATTCTTCTTCAGCTTCTTTAGCCGCTTTTTCAGCTTTTCTATTAATCTTAGCCTCTTTAGCTTTATTTAATTTATCTCTAATATAACCTACCGCATCATAAATAGATACACCTGTAAACATTATAATTCCGCAAACAATTAAAGCAATACATACAACTCTTGTACCTTCTAAAGTAAGAAGTTTTACCCCAATAACCGCAAATATAGCTCCAATCATACCACCACCTTGTATATCAGCAGTATGATTAACAAAAGCCATTAAATTATCAATGGTTGCTGTAATAATATCCCAAGCAGCAATACTTTGATTACCTAACTGTTTTATATATTCAGTATGTGATAAAATGAGTATTCCCAAAACTAAAATATAAAGTCCGACCAATCTAGAAGTTAAAAAATCAGGTTTCTCCCTTTTTACCATCATATATATTCCTGCAGCACCTGTAGCAACTAACGGTAAAATATACCATCCACCTGCAATAAATCCTGCAAAACCTTTAATAATATCAGCTGTTACTCCAAATGGACAGCACCCAATTATCATAATTAAAATAAGTACAATTCCCTTAAGTTCTATACTATAAGAAGGTTGTTCCTTCTTTTGTTTTCTTGATTTTTTCTTCGCCATGATATCCTCTCCATTATTACATAACAATTATACCATTTTTCCCTTAAAAACAAAAGTAACCAAATAAATTTGACAAATTTTTACAAAAAAAGAAAGAACTATTTTTCTTTCTTAGTATCTTTCTTCTCCTTTTTATTTTCACTAGGTTGACTAGCTTTTAAAACTTCTTTTCTAGATAAATTAAGTCTTCCTTTTTTATCATAACCAAGTGATTTAACTAAAATCTCATCTCCGACTTTAACCATATCACTAGGTTTCTCAACTCTTTTAACATCTAATTGTGAAACATGTACTAAACCTTCACAACCAGGCCATAATTCTACAAAGCATCCAAACTCTTCAACTTTAACAACTTTACCAGTGTAAACCTTATCAGGTTCAACTTCACGAACAATATCTTTAATTCTTCTAGCAGTCTCATCAATAATATTTTTATCAGTATGGTAAATAACAACTCTACCATCATCTTCTAAATCAACTTTAACTGCATTGATATCATTAACTGAATTAACATGACTAGATTCTAAAATAATCTTTGTAATCATGTCGCCACCCTTACCAATAACATCTTTAATCTTATCTGGATTAATCATAAATGTCATCACCTTAGGTGCATACTGACTAACTTCTTTACGTGGTTCTTTAATAGCCCCAAGCATAACATCTAAAACTTGAAGTCTAGCTTTCTTAGCTTGCTCTAAAGCTTCTTTTAATATTTCTCTAGTAATACCTTTAATTTTGATATCCATTTGTAAAGCACATACACCATCTTTAGTACCAGCAACTTTAAAATCCATATCACCTAAATGGTCTTCCATGCCTTGAATATCAGTTAAAATTGTATAATCATCACCATGGGTAATTAAGCCCATTGCAATACCTGCAACTGGTGCTTTAATCGGAACTCCAGCTGCCATTAAACTCATACATCCCGCACAAATACTTGCTTGTGATGATGAACCATTACTTTCTAGTATTTCAGATACAACTCTTATTGTATAAGGAAATTCTTCTTCTGATGGAATAACTTGTAATAATGCTTTTTCACCAAGTGCTCCATGACCAATTTCTCTACGTCCTGGTGCGCCATACCTTCCAGTTTCACCAACTGAAAATTGTGGGAAGTTATAATGTAACATAAATCTTTTAGAATCCTCTAAGCCAAGTCCATCCAATATTTGATGTTCACCTAAAGCTCCTAAAGTAGTTACAGATAAACTTTGAGTTTGTCCCCTTGTAAATAAAGCTGAACCGTGTGTTCTAGGTAAGAAATCAACTGAAGCAGAAAGTGGTCTAATCTCATCCATTGCTCTTCCATCAGCACGTGTATGTTCTTTAACAACAATCTGCCTAAATAATTCATACTCTACTTCATTATAGATAATTACAAGTTTAGCTTTTAACTGTTCTAAATCATCTGAATGCATATCCTCATTTTCAGATTCGTATTTACTAATTAAATTATCTTTAATTTCATCTAACTTTGCATATTTTTCTAACTTATCTTTAATTCTTAATGCTTTATCAATATCATCTTTAATTAAATTAGTTACTTCTTCTTTAAGTTCTGAAGTGATTTCTAATTTTTCATATTCCATTTTTTCTTGACCAATTTCTTTAACAATAGTATTTTCAAATTCCACTAATTTTTTAACAGCTTCATGACCAAACATCAAAGCCTCTAACATATCTTCTTCTTTAACCTCTTTAGCTGATGATTCAACCATATTAATAGCTTCACCAGTACCAGCTACCGTTAAATCTATATCAGAAATTTCAGACTGCTCTGTAGTTGGATTAATAACAAGCTCACCATTAACTCTACCAACTTTAACTCCAGCTACTGGTCCATTAAATGGAACCTTACTAATTGATGTTGCAATAGATGAACCAAGTAAAGCTGCAAGCTCAGGTGAATTATCTGGATCAACTGATAAAATAGTATTTACTATTTGAACCTCATTTCTAAAATCATCTGGAAAAAGTGGCCTCATTGGTCTATCAATCATTCTAGCCGCAAGAGTTGCTGCTTCGCTAGGTCTACCTTCTCTTTTAATAAAACCTCCTGGAATTTTACCTACCGAATATAATTTTTCTTGATAAAGTACCATTAATGGGAAAAAGTCAGAAAGTAGTCTTGCTTCTTTAGACACAACAACTGTCGATAATACAACAGTATCACCATATCTAACTAATACTGCTCCATCAGCTTGCTTTGCAACTTCACCATTCTCGATGGTTATTTTTCTCCCATAAAAATCTAATTCAAACGTTTTCTTCATACATCTATGTCCCTTTCTATGAAAAGACACTCTAAAAAGAGTGTCTACTATTTTCTAAGTCCTAAACTTTTTACGATTTCACGATATCTTGTAACATCTTTTTTCATTAAGTATTGTAATAAACTTCTACGTCTACCAACTTTTTGTAGTAAACCACGACGTGAATGATAATCGTGAATGTGTGTTTTTAAGTGTTCAGTTAGTTCCTTAATTTCTTCAGTTAAAATAGCAATTTGTACTTCAGCTGAACCAGTATCGCCTTCTTTTTTAGCATACTTTTTAACTAACTTTGCTTTTTCTTCTTTACTTAAAGCCATGTTCTATCCTCCTTTATATAAATATTCGCTTAAATCTAAGATATAAAGATGGAGTTCTTTAAATCTGAGAAATAAGTACCACTAATAATATACATTAAATTAAAAGAAAATGCAAGATTTTTTTACTTCCATCTTTAAAATAAATGTTTAATTAGCAGTTGTCGCAAAATTTGCGACAGTTCAAATCTTTTCTCTATAATTGTTATAAAGTTTACTTGTATAATCTATATAGCCTTCCTTAGCTAACCTACTAGTTGCAAAACAAACAGGTATATTATTTTCTTCACATATTTTCAAAACATTATCATTATCATTAATAATTTCATTCCAAATAGCTAGACTAATCATCGTATTTATTGCAAACTGATCTGCCCTGTTTTCTAAAAATTCATCTTCATCTATAATAATCTTACTCTTCGCTTTATTATAATCTGATTTCACATGACCAAGTTCATGATATAAAGCAAAATAAAATGATGCTTTATCTTTATAAAGTTTTGTCAAATAAATTACTGGATTATCAGCTTTAACCATCATACATCCTCTTATTTTAGTACCATTCAAAGCATCTTCTATTACAAGATAAATTCCATATTTATTTAAACATTTAACAATCTGATCTTCATCAAATTTTTCTAAAGAAAGTGTTTTTAAATCATTAATTAAATTTTCAAATTTATTTTTATCATACTCGCATATATCTATATTTTGAATCAAACTATCGCAATGCTTTATCCAAAGCATTACTTTATTCATATCAGCTTGACTGTTTTTTTTATATAAAATTGTTTGTTCACTATAATCATTAAATGTATCAAAATTTTTAATAGATAAAAATTTAAATAAATCCATACATACCTGAACAACTGATTTTTCATCTTTAAATTTTAACCATTCCCTATCTTTAAGTTCTTTAATTGAAAATGATTTTAAATATTCTTTTAATTCTTTTTCATCTTGAAATTTTTCTTTTAAATATAAATATATTCTTTTTTCCTCTTCCGCTTGCCATATAAGATCCACATCAATATCTGTAATTAAATTAATTGCCAGCATTAATTCTACCGATATCTCTGCCTTATTATTTAATATTTCATTCATATGCTTTTGTGTAATACCTAATCTTTTAGCAAAATCACTTTGTGAAATCCTATGATAATCTAAATAATCTTTCAATATCGGTCCAAAGCCATAATAATTATGTTCAAACATATTGCCACCACCAAACATATTATAACATGTAAGGTAATAACAAGTAAATAAAAAAGATGTTAATTACTTTTTAATCAAAGTATTGTTAACACCTTTTATCACTTCATATTCCATTATCATAAACACAATAACCCCATATTTCTCAGATTCTTCTTTCGCATGAACCAATATACTTCATATTATCGCATCCTTAAAGCATAACCTCTACCTTATAATCATCATTATCTTTTTTATAAATTGCAAGCTCCCCGCCATCCTCATCTAAAAATAAAACCTTATTAGAATAATTACCTTTAACTTTATTCCCATTAAGTATTTTAAATTTTAACTCATCAGATACTGTAATTTTATCGATATCTAAAACATCTTTAACCAAAAGTAACTTGTAATTACCATTTCTAACATCTTCTAAACTATAAGAATTTTCAATATCAAAAACACCTTGCTTAGTTCTAGTTAAATTACTCATAGTTCCAATTACACCTAAATCATTTAAAATATCTCTAATTAAACTTCTTATATAAGTTCCTTTACTAACTAAACATTTAAAAGTAAACTTATTAGCTTTAAATTTTAAAAGTTCTATTTTTTTAATAGTTACTTTTTTCTTAGGTAAAATAACTTTTTCTCCACTTCTCGCATATTCATAAAGCTTTTTTCCATTAACCTTAACAGCAGAATAAATCGGAACTTCTTGTTCATAAGTCGTTTCATATTTTTTTAATGTTTTTTCCAAATCTTCTTTATTAACAACAGTTTCTTTCTCTTCTAATACATTTCCCTCTATATCCAAAGTATCTGTTTTAATACCTAAAGTAACCTCAGCTATATACTCTTTTTCATTAGAAGCAAGTAACTCATTTAATTTCGTATATCTATTTAAACAAATAACTAAAACACCGGTTGCTAGAGGATCTAAAGTTCCATTGTGACCGGCCTTTTTAGTACCAAATTCTTTACTTATTATATTGACTACATCTCTACTTGTATAACCTTTATCTTTATTAATAATTAAAATACCATTACTTTCTAACTTCAAATGTCGTTCCCTCTCTCGTATCTTTAATCACAATATTTTTAGAAAGTAGCTCTTCTCTAATAGAATCCGCAAGTTCATAATTTTTCTCTTTCTTAGCTTGATTTCGCTCTTCAATCTTACTTAAAACATAATCTTCTAATTCTTTAGAAATCTTTTCATCCTCAAGTAAAGAAAGTGAAAGAACTGAATCAAAATCCTTAATCAAATAAAATTTAGTACTATTATTCAAATCACTTTTAATCACATCATATAAAGTTGTAAGCATTAAAGAAGTATTCATATCGTTAGAAAAAGCTTCTTTAAACTTATCTTGATATTCTAAAGCCTTATCATAATCTATCTCACCATCTAAATTATCCTTAATATTTTTAACTCTACCCTTTAACTTATTATAAGCATTAGTAGCCATATCTAAACTTTCTAAACTATAAACTAAAACTTTTCTATAATGTGATTGTAAACAAAAGTAACGATAAACAATCGGATCATAGCCCTTTTCTATCAAACTATTTAAATCTTTAGAATCACCCTTAGACTTACTCATCTTACCAGATTTATCGTTTAAAAACTCCATGTGAACCCAATAATTACACCATTTATGCCCTAAATAACACTCAGACTGGGCAATCTCATTAGTATGATGTGGAAATATATTATCAACACCACCACAATGAATATCTAAATGTTCACCTAAATTTTGTATTGCAATAGCTGAACACTCTATATGCCAGCCAGGATACCCATATCCAAATGGACTATCCCATTTAAGTTCTTGATCTTTAAACTTAGAATTAGTAAACCAAAGACCAAAATCAAATGGATTTTTTTTATTATTATCAACATCCACATCATCACGTACCGCAAGCATTAAATCATCCTTACTTCTTCCAGAAAGTTCATAATAATTTGAATATTTAGAAGTATCAAAATAAATATTACCACCAGATTCATAAGCATAACCCTTATCTAATAACTTACTAATCATATTAATATAAAATGATATATTTTCTGTTGCTGGACTTACTATCTCCGGTTTCTTAATATTTAATCTATCTAAATCTTTAAAAAAAGCCTCAGTATAAAATTTAGCAATATCCAAAACAGACTTATGTTCTTTTTTAGCTGCTGTCATTAACTTATCCTCACCAGTATCACTATCACCAGTCAAATGCCCAACATCCGTAATATTCATACATCTTTTAACATTATATCCCAAATAACGTAAACCCTTTTCCAAAACATCCTCTGAAATATAAGTACGTAAATTTCCAATATGCGCATAATAATAAACTGTCGGTCCACATGTATACATTGTCACCATATCTTTATTATAAGGAATAAACTCTTCAACTTTTTTTGTTAAAGTATTATATAATTTCATTTTCTCACCTCTAACCTTATATAAAATTATATCACATATAATGTTATTTTATATGTTTTTTTCTCATATTTATATAATGTCAGTTTGACATTTATAAAAAACATGATATAATAAGCCATGCTTAAAAAGGGAGGAATTACCAATGTCAATAATTAATGAAGAAAATTCTGAATACTTATTAAACTTATTAAAACAAATCAAACAAGAACATAGCACTCAAGAAGAACATAAAGCAATCATTAGAACAAAATTAACACAATCAGATAAAATCAAATTTGCTTGTGAATATTATGATACATTTGGAGCAGCAAGTTTATTAAATATTTTAGAACGAACTGATAATCAAAATTTAAAAAGAGAAATCATTGAATTTATGATAAGAAATAGTTTATTAAAACCATACCCTAGTTCTAACCGTGAATACCGTAAAAAAGTATCTGAAGCTAGTATTAATGACCAAAGAGCAAAAAGTTTAAGCGTGAGAAGTATAAGAAGAGAATACAACTTTCAAAACTGGCTAGAAATTTTTAATGAAAATGCCGTATTTGATGAAAATTTAATTAAACACCCAGTTTATCAAATACGTTTAAATAATGATAATGTACCAGTTAAATTTGATAAAAAGCGCGCTACCAAAGTTAAACTTGCAATCATGGATGCTGGATTATTCCCAGCTAGATGTATTGTTGAAGGTGCATATGCATACGATGCAAAAGATGAAATGTCAAAATATTTTGAATATGTAAAATCATTAAAAGGAGGTAAATAACATGGAACAAAATACACAAGAAACAGTTCAAGAAGTAATAAAATTAATTAAAACATCAAGCAAACATAGATTCAGAAAAAAAGAAAAACTAAGTTTTGCATATTCTTATTGGAATTTAAGCAATCAAGATATAACCGATTTATATATTTTTCTTGCACATAATAAATCTCGAGAAAATGCTAAATTAGCAAGTATAATTGGAACCTTTATTGATGACCAATATATTACAGAATATAGAAAATTTTATAAAGGTTTATTTGAACAAGATGAACAAACAATTTCAAAAGTAATTTCAAATATAAAAACAAATGGTAACTGGTTAAGTTTATATGATACTGAAAGAGAATTTACCCCTAAGTCAACACACACCTCACCTATTACTTATAGTTATTTAATAAAAAACAATAATGTACTAACAATTGATAAAAACCGTGCTAATAAAATTTTAGGAATTTTAATGGATGCAAACATTCCAACCGCAAAATGTATTGTAACCGCAAGTTTTCCATATTATGCACATAATGATATGGATACATATATAACAAGCTTTCAAAAAACAAAATAATTTAAAAACCTATAAAGGATGTTCCCCTTTATAGGTTTTATTATTAATGAAAATGATGATAGCCTCTTCTTTTTTCCAAACGATTACATTTAACTCTTTCTATTCTATCTTTAGTAATTAAATCATCACAAATACTGTCACTATATTCTTCACTAGTTAATCTAAGTTCTTCTAATCCTTCTTTAATTTTATGTAATATTGAAAGTAATTCTTCATTTACCGTATATCTATTACTTAGATGACTAATTATCTTATGTTTAATCTTACAATTATTTAGAAAAGAATATGAAAATGTAGCTTTATGTATTCTGTCTCTAGTACTTTTATTCCTGCCATTCATAATTGAACACAGATTAAATGTCGACTTGCCAAACACTGTTGAAATTATTATTATGATATTCGTTTTCTCTGCGGAAATACTTGGCGAAATAAATAATTTTTATGGAATTATTCCTTTTTGGGATACTCTTTTACACACCCTAAATGGATTTCTAATGGCCGCCATTGGATTTTCCCTATTTGATATTTTAAACAATAAATTAAAAAGTATAAACTTATCACCAATATTCTTATGTTTATTCTCATTTTGTTTTTCTATGACTGTCGGTGTTATTTGGGAATTCTTTGAATATGGAATGGATAACACCTTTAACTATGATATGCAGAAAGATGAATACATAGATGAAATAAACACAGTAACCTTAGATCCTATGCAAAGTAATAAAGTAATAACAATAAATGATATAAATTATACTATCATATATGATAAAAATAATAATCAATTAGTAAAATTAAACGGATATTTAGACATCGGTCTTAATGATACTATGAAAGATTTAATTGTAAATTTCATAGGAGCAGTAATTTTCAATATATTTGGATACCTATATTTAAAAAATAGAGATGACAAATTTATTAAAAACTTCATAATTAAAAGAAAAGAAACTTGTTGAAATAGCAAGTTTTTTCAATACATAAAAAGCAGAGGACTGAAAATCCTCGTGTCTATAAACAATTAAACAAAATAAAACCCATAATATCAAATATTATGAGCTTTCTATTTAATGGTCACAAAGTGCGACTCTCAACTGCAATGGTGCGGGCGAAGGGACTTGAACCCCCATGCCGTAAGGCGCTAGATCCTAAGTCTAGTGCGTCTACCAATTTCGCCACGCCCGCAATTTAAATGGTGGACCCTGATGGACTCGAACCATCGACCGCCCGGTTATGAGCCGGATGCTCTAACCAACTGAGCTAAGGGTCCATTTAAACTGACTTCTATATAATATCACATTAATAAATATTATGCAAGAAGTAAGATTAAAATTTATACTTTATTTATCATATTTAACAAATTAATTTTAAATTTATCTTTATCAGAATGTTCTTTAGAAAGCATAACCCCTTTATAAGTAACAAGTTCAGATTGATGTCCTTCACTCAATATATCTTCAGGAGATAAAGTCACCAAAGTAACACTCTTACTATCATCATTAACTTCATAATGTAATTTAACTTCACCATGTACTTTTGCAAATAAAGCATCTGTTGGTAAATTAACTTCATACTTTTTTAAATTTCCTTCTTCTGCCACAACTGTACCCAAAAACTCCCCAGCTTTTATCTTAGGGTAATATTCAAAATAAAGTTTTTTGAAAGCTAACATATTATACTTCTTTAAAGCACTTTCCAACTTCTTAAACTCATTTTCATTTTGATAACCAAAAACATATTTTTCCATGGCTGTCAGTCCTTCCTATGTGGCATACTCTACTATTATTATAGTATCATATATAAAATTAGAAATCAAACATTTACCTTACATTAGCTAAAATTTGACAACTCCTTTGCATAGGATAAAGAAAACTAGGCAATATCCTAGCTTTCTTTTCCTGTTTTAACATAACCCTGTGCGATTAATGATTCATCATCACAACTAGACCATTTAGTATCAACACTACTATTTAAAGTTTTACTTCTTGATCTATAATAAGTCACATTCTTATAAACCGGCTCATCAGTATAAGTTGTCACACTTTTCTTACACATCACTTTATTATTGTATGCTCCTGCATTACTATAACCAGATGCACAAACATATTTAATAAAACCACTATAATTAACCTTTACAGGTTCATCCTCTATAACATTAGTATATGCGACCTTCTTTGTTCCACTTTGAACTTTGCTTACTTTTGTTTGTACTTGATTAGTACCATCTTCAACTATTTTTTTAGTACTCCAGCTTGACCACTCTCCATATGACCAAGCGTTGTCAAGATTTTTTACGAACTCGCACCTTGCGGTGCTGGTACTGGGAAACTGTGTTCCATCAAGTCCCATATGAAGCATTATATAATCTTCATTATCACTGCAAGATAAATTAACCTTCATCGTATATTCATCTTCTTCTTTAGTTACTTCTATATATGATTTATTAGTATTACATGTTCTATTATTACTATCAGAAAATTTAACTAATAATTTATTATCATACATTTCTCCTAAAGTCATCTTAACCTTATCACCAGTATTTTCTGGAAGTCTAGAAGATGTAAAATATCCACTACCAGCCGTTGCCATAGCAAGTAAATTATTATTAAAATTATCATTGCCACCACTTTCAGCTACTTTTTCATCAACATAATTAGTAACAAATCCTTTAGTTGGAAATAACATCATTAAAACAAATATAAATAAAACAACTAAAACAATTTTAACAAAAATTCCTTTTAGTGTCTCACGATTGTTGTTTTCCTCATCATACATACCCTCATCCCCTTTCAGATATGGAAATTATATTAACACATTTACATGCAGAAGTCAAACTAAAGGTAACAAAATCCTAAATAAAATAATTAAAATTTTTATAATTTAATTTGTACAAGCATACATCCTCTATTATTATAAACACTCTTAAATTCAATAACGTCTTTATTATGACTTAAAGTATTAACTGAAGCTTCTCTAACAATACCTGTACCTATTCCATGAACAATTAAAACAATCTCATTTCCCATCTTCTTATTATCTCTTATAAAATCATTAATAGCCACTCTCGCACTATCTCTATCAAAACCGTGCAAATCTAGTTTTGGCAAACTATCTACAAACACAACTTCATTAATTGTCATATCAAAAACTCCTTAAATTACTTTAATTCCTCTAACATTTTTTCTTTAATTTTATCAATATCTACAAAAAACAAATTAATTCCTCTATTTTTTAATTTTAACAAATATTTAAAATTATTCAATATTTCCTCTTTTAATAAACTACTAACTTTTGCCGGAACACCATTATATGTATGAACATGGTCAATATATTTTTCTAAAGTCGGAAAGGCATTTTGAAATAATATAACAGAATCCTTTCCCAAAATTTTTCTTATAAAAATAGTATTACAAAAACCATACTTTTCAATTTTTCTATTTATAATCTTTTGATATTTTTCTACCTTGCTACTCAAAGGAATAAACCATAATATATTTTTATCCTTAATAGTAAAATAAGTTGGTCGTTTTTTTCCGCGTTCATGATTAGTCATAAGTTTTGGATCATTAACAGCATCAAAAAACTCATCCCTTATATGATATAAATAACCTGTTTTAACTTTCATTTTATCGACTCCATTCTAAATACATAACATTTAACACATATATATGGCTACATTCCAACATCATTGCAATCACTATATCACTAATAGTGACATTTGTAAATAACTTTTTGCAAACTTTATTGCTTTGTACAAAAAATACTTTTCTTTATGTATAAAAAAGAAAACTCTATTCAAAAGAATAAAGTTTCCAACATTTTCCTGCGGAATCATTTATTACTCGCACCATCCGTAAGCGAGAAACATTGTCGAACGGAATCATTTATTACTCGCACCATCCGTAAGCGAGAAACATTTACGTATTAATGCATTTCATTAATGCACTAATAATATACTATATTTTTACAAAAATGTCAATTTAGTATACATATATATTATATGAATATTTAAAAATATTATTCATCTTTACTTATTTCAGCTCTAGCGGCCGCTAAAATAGCCACCGGTACTCTATAAGGTGAACAAGAAACATAATCAAGTCCTATTTTATTAAAAAACTTAATACTCTCTTCATCACCACCGTGTTCACCACAAACACCAAGTTCAATTTTCTTATTAGATGCTTTAGCTAACTTAATAGCCACCATCATAAGCTTACCAACACCCTCTTTATCAATTGTTTTAAAAGGATCAAAAGAAAGTATTCCTTTTTGATAATAATCATTGATAAATGCTCCCGCATCATCTCTAGAAAAACCAAATGTCATCTGTGTTAAATCATTAGTACCAAAACTAAAGAAATCAGCTTCCTTCGCAATTTCATCAGCTTCTATAACACTTCTTGGAACCTCAATCATTGTTCCAATTTTATACTTAATATCATTATCTTTATTTAATCTCTCAGCCACATGTAAAATAATATCTTTCAAATATTTAAGTTCCTTAACATCGCCAACCAAAGGAATCATAATCTCAGGTTTTACATCTATTCCCTGTTTCATTACCTTTTTTGCCGCTTTAAATATAGCAGTTGTCTGCATAACTGCAATTTCTGGATAAACAATAGAAAGCCTGCACCCACGAAGACCCATCATCGGATTAAATTCCTTTAAAGAATCAATTTTTTTATGTAAAGCACTAACTGTCATATTTAAACTAGTAGCTAGTTCCTTAACTTCATCCTCTGTTTTAGGTAAAAATTCATGTAAAGGTGGATCTAAATATCTAATAGTAAGTATCTTACCGTTAGCTGCTTTAAATAAACCTTCAAAATCTTTTTCTTGCATCTTAAGTAAAATAGTTAGAGCTTCAATTCTCTCTTTTTCACTTGGAGCAACAATCATTTTTCTAATTGCAAAAATTTTATCTTTCTCAAAAAACATGTGCTCAGTCCTACATAAGCCAATACCTTCAGCCCCAAAATCAAAAGCAACCCTAGCATCTCTAGCTATATCCGCATTAGCTCTAATACCAAGTTTTTTATATTTTTTAGCCCACTTTAGCATTGTAATAAAATTATCACTTAAATTAGAATCAGTAACATCTAAAACGCCTTCATAAACATTGCCCGTTGTACCATCCAAAGATAAATAATCATCATTTGTAAATTGTTTGTCACCAATAATCATTATTCTTTTCTTCTCATCAACCAAAGCATTCTCACATCCACTTATGCAGCACTTACCAATACCTCTAGCTACAACTGCCGCATGTGAAGTCATACCACCTCTAACTGTCAAAATACCATCTGCATATTTCATTGCTTCGATATCCTCAGGTGATGTCTCTTCTCTAACCAAAATAGTGTGAATTTTCTTACTATATTTTTCTTTAACCTCTTCGGTATTAAAACAAATCTGACCAGAAACTGCTCCAGGAGATGCTGGTAAACCTTTAGTAACCGGTTTTAATTTGGCTAAAACATTCATATCAAAGCTCTTATGTAACATACCACTAATATCGTTTGGCTCAAGTCTCATAAGTGCTTCCTTCTCTGTAATTAATCCTTCTTTAGCCATGTCTATAGCAATATTCAAACTAGCCATAGGTGTTCTCTTACCATTTCTCGTTTGAAGCATATAAAGTTTACCATTTTCTACCGTAAACTCCATATCTTGCATATCCTTATAATGTTTTTCAAGTAATTTACTATAATCTTTTAATTCATTATATATCTTTCCATTTTCCTTTTCTAATCTATCAATAGAAAGTGGTGTCCTAACTCCAGCGACTATATCCTCTCCTTGTGCTTTAACTAAATACTCTCCATATAACTTATCTTCACCATTAGCCGGATTTCTCGAAAAAGCTACACCAGTCAAAGAAGTTTCCGATAAATTACCATAAACCATCTCTTGTACATTAACCGCTGTTCCTAAATTATCAGGTATATTATTCATCTGTCTATAAACAATAGCTCTTTTATTATGCCAAGACCTAAATACCGCTGTAATCGCCTGCATCAACTGAAGTAAAGGTTCAGCAGGGAAATCCTCTTTAACTAACTTCTTATACAAATCTTTAAAAGTTTCAGTCAATGCCACCATATCATTCGCACTTAACTCTAAATCACTTTTAACTCTCTTTTCTTCCTTATATTTAGTTAAATATTCTTCAAACTTATCCTTACCTTTTCCTTTAACCACATCAGCAAACATCATAATAAGTCTTCTATAAGAATCATATATAAATCTCTTACTATCTTCATCCTTAGCTAAAGCAGATGCAATCTTATCATTTAAACCTAAATTCAAAATCGTATCCATCATTCCTGGCATACTAATTGGTGACCCACTTCTAACTGATAAAAGTAACGGATTATTTTCATCACCGAGTTTCTTACCAGTTTTCTCTTCTATTCTTTTAATACCTTTTAAAATCTGTTTTTGAACATTTTCATTTAAAAGTTCACCATCACTAAAATATAAATTGCAAGCTTCAGTTGTTACTGTAAGTCCATATGGAACAGGTAGTCCCATATTAGTCATTTCCGCTAAATTAGCTCCCTTACCACCAAGTAATTCTCTTAAATCTTTATTACCTTCATCGAATAAATAAACATATTTTTTCATTAAATTAGCCTCCTTTTAATTCTTGTGAGCTCTAGGATGAGCACTTAAATAAACCTGCCTTAATCTTTCATTAGATACATGAGTATAAATTTGTGTTGTAGATAAACTCTCATGTCCAAGTAAATCCCCAACACTCTTTAAATCAGCACCATCATTTAACATATGTGTCGCATAAGTATGCCTTAAAGTATGTGGCGAAACATGAACTTCTATACCCGCTTTTTTAGCCGTATCTGTCACAATACTTCTGATTTCTCTTTCATTTAATCTATCGCATCTTTTCCCTATCAATAAATAAGGACTATCTCTATGGTCTAACCTTAAATACTTATCAAGTAACTCCGCACATTTACTTCCATAATAAACATATCTTTCTTTATTACCTTTACCTAATATTAGTATTTTTCTTTCTTTAAAATCAATATCATTTAACTTCATATTAGCAAGTTCACTAACTCTAACTCCACTAGAATAAAGCATCTCCAATATTAAAGCATCCCTTAAACCATATTTATTACTTCTATCAGGAAAAGCAAGTAACTTCTCCAAATCTTCATAATTCAAATAATTAGGTAATGTTTTCTCTATTTTTGGATTACTGATTAATCTCATAAAATTATCTTTAATAATTCCTTCACTTTCCAAATATTTAAAATAACTTTTAAGTGTGCTTACTTTTCTAGATATTGACCTACTACTATATTTGTTTTCATATAACTTCCTTAAATACTTTCGAACAAATTCAATATCTACCTTTTCCTCTAAAGCAAAATCATAAAACTCTTTTAAATCAGTTGCATAACTTTTTACTGTATAATCAGAAAAACCTTTTTCGTATTTCAAATAATCCAAAAATTTATGAACATTTTCCATACCATCACCTATTATTAAGTATACCACAAATAACAAAAAACAAATAATTTTTTCAACTTTATATTGATAATAGCATTTAAAAAGGAAAAACTTTAATTAGCTTTTCCTTTTTACATATGCTTCTTTAACACTCTATCAACTTTCTCTTTACCTTTATCTGAAAGTTCTACTAAAGGAAGTCTAGGAACTCCAAAGTCATACCCAATCTTATTCAAAGCATACTTAACTGGTATAGGATTTACCTCACAAAATAATGCATCTATCATATCTATAGCTTCTACCTGCATACTAGCAGCTTTCACAAAATCCCCATTCCAAAAACTATCAAGCATCTCTACTGTATATTCTGGCATTATATTAGAAAGTACTGATATAACACCTTTACCTCCCAAAGATAAAATAGGAATAACTTGATCATCATTTCCAGAATAAATAGCAAAATCCTCATCACATAAATTAGCTATTTTAGCTACCTGTGATATATCACCAGAAGCTTCTTTAATACCAACAATATTGTCTATTTGAGATAATTTATAACATGTCTCTGGTAATATATTAACTCCTGTTCTAGAAGGAACATTATATAAAATAATTGGAATAGATACCGTATCAGCAATCGCTTTATAGTGTGCTAAAAGTCCATCTTGAGTTGTTTTATTGTAATAAGGAGTAACTATAAGTAATCCATCTGCTCCAACTTCTTCCGCATACTTGCTCATCTTAATAGCCTGCATTGTATTATTAGAACCTGTTCCAGCAATAACTTTAATTCTATTATTAGTCTTATCAACTGTATACTTAATTAACTTTTTCTTTTCATCCTCGCTCATCGTTGCCGATTCACCAGTCGTCCCACAGACAATCACCGCACTAACTCCCGCATCTATTTGGTCTTCTAATAACTTACCAAACTCATCATAATTAATGCCATTATCTGTAAATGGTGTAGCTATAGCTGTACCAACACCTCTAAATAATTCTTCTTTCATAATTTCACCTCGTATTAATTATATTATATTTTTTTAAAATTTTCATTTTCCAAAACCACTCGCTTAAACATAAAAATCCACACTTTATATCACAAAAGGACTATTTTCTAGTCCTCTTATGTTCATTACTATCAGTATAAGGTGTTGCATCAAAAAGTAGCAACTGACCTTCCCCGGGATCAGATTTTCTAGGTTTTCTTTTTTTGACCTTTTTAGGATGATTTAATTCATATTCAAGTTTAGCTTGCTGAAGCGGTGTAAGTTCATCAGGATTTCTAGGAACCATTTTATTTGCTTTTTCTAATTCAAAATTTCTTCTTCCAACTTCCAAACCCCTAATAGTTTTATATCTCATAAATTCTTTTTCAAGCCTAACCTTTGCTTGCCAAAGCACACTTTGAGCATCTTTATCATCAGAATTTTTATACATCAAATACTCACTCAAAGCATTCTTAAAATAACTGTTAGTATATCTATTTTTTGAAATATATTTCAAAAATTCAGGATCATCACTTATTTTATTTAAAAACCATCTCATATAACCTGTTATACTATTTTTAGATACTTTACTCTCGCCTAAATTCTTTTCAGCTAAATCTTTTAAAAATATCATATCATTAAACACGAGTTCTAAAGATTTTAATCTACTATTACTTTTATATTCGATTGCAAAATATCCTTTATCAAATTCTTCATTAGATATTCCTACAAAACTCGCAAGCATAGCCGCATCAGAAAACAAAGATGTAATATAATCAATTTCAGTAAGTGAAAAAGTATTACGTTTGTTATTCTTAAAATTCAAAGTAACATATTTTTTCTCACCACTTTTAGCATGAAACACCAAACTGTATCTATTTTGCCTTGCCATTTAAATCACCAAGTATATTATACCCTAAATAAAAGAAAATGACAAAATCATTGCCATTTCCACTCACTAATTTCCGGCATATCTACACCATATTCTCTAATATAATCATGATGCTCTTTAAGTTTTTCTTCCATCTCTAAAATAACTTTCTTTCCTTCTATGCCTAAATCTAACTTCTTAATAGCATCTATTACTAAATGAAAACGATCAATTTCGTTTAAAACTCTCATATCAAAAGGTGTCGTAATTGTTCCTTCCTCTTCATATCCATGAACAGATATATTTTTATTATTTCTAAAACATATAAATTCATAAATAAGTGATGGATATCCATGAAAATTAATAATAACCGGTTTATCTTTAGTAAATATCTTATCATATTCTTCATCACTTAAAGATTTAGAATATTCTGAAGATTTTTTCAAACACATTAAATCCATAACATTAACAAATCTAATTCTTAAATCAGGAAATTTCTCTTTTAAAATTTTAGTAGCCGCAAGTGATTCAATAGTCGGCGAGTCTCCAATAGATACCATAACTAAATCAGGATCAGAGTCAGAAGCCCACTTCCAAACAGCTAAACCTTTATCAAACTCTTCCTTAGCCTCTTTCATACTAATCCACTGTAAACTCGGATGTTTAGAAGCAACCATAACATTAATTAAATTCTTAGTTTTCATACATTCATCAAAACAAGTAAGTAAACTATTCGCATCAGCTGGTAAATACATTCTAACTATGCTATCTTTTTTAGTAGCCATGTGATTCAAAAATCCCGGATCTTGATGTGTATATCCATTATGATCTTGCTGCCAAACATTAGAAGTTAAAACATAATTAAGTGAAGAAATATCTCTTCGCCATTTCAAATTTTGACACACCTTAAGCCATTTAGCGTGCTGTCCAGCCATCGAATCAATTACTCTAATAAAAGCCTCATAACTCACAAATACCCCATGATGACCAGTTAATAAATATCCTTCAAGTAATCCTTCACAAAAATGTTCAGACAAATAACTATCTATAATCCTACCATCTTTACTTAAATACTCATCAGTATCTTTAATTTCTTCTTGCCAATCACGATTAGTCGCCTCAAACATTTCATATAGCCTATTACTCATAGCCTCATCAGGAGAAAATAATCTAAAATTATCATTTAACTTATAAACATCTCTTATATATTTACTAAGTTCCAGCATATCCTGAGTTTTATAAGTACCTCTACCATCAAACTTAACCTCAAATTCATTCACATCAGGTAACTTAATTATTCTACGAAGTAACCCACCATTCGCATTAGGATTTGCACCCATTCTATATTTACCTTCAGGAATTATTTCATAAATTTCCTTATTCAAATGTCCATTTTCATCAAATAATTCCCAAGGCTTATAACTTCTAAGCCACTGTTCAATCTGCTTTATATGTTCGGCGCTATCAGGTTGTATAGGTACTTGATGAGCTCTAAAAGTTCCCGCAATTTTTTTACCATCGACCACTTCTGGACCCGTAAAACCTTTTGGTGTTTTCAAAATAATCATCGGATAAAGAGTTCTACCATCATATTTACCACTTTTAATATCTTTAATCTCATCTAATACTCTATTCAAAGTATAATACATTTTCTTATGTAAAACATTAATATCTGTTGCTTCTACTAAATATGGATGCCATCCAAGCCCATTAAAATAACTGCCTAACTCCTTCTCACTCATTCTTCCAAAAACTGTAGGATTACTAATCTTATAACCATTTAAATTTAAAATTGGTAAAACCACCCCATCAGTTTTCGGATTAATAAACTTATTACCATTCCAAGAAGTAGCAAGTGGTCCAGTTTCTGCCTCACCATCACCAATTACTGGAACTGCAATCAAACTAGGGTTATCCAAAACTGCCCCAAAAGCATGAGCTAAAGAATAACCAAGTTCCCCACCTTCATTAATTGACCCAGGTGTCTCCGGAGCTGCATGGCTAGGTACACCCCCAGGAAAAGAAAACTGTTTAAAAAATTTCTTTAACCCACTTTCATCTTGAGTAATATCAGGATAAATCTCACTATAAGTACCTTCCAAATAAACATTAGAAAGAGGACTATTACCACCATGACCAGGGCCAGATATATAAATCATATTAAGTTTATTATCCTTAATCAATCTATTTAAATGTGTATAGATAAAATTTTGTGATGGCACTGTTCCCCAGTGACCAACTATTTTTCTTTTAATATCCTCTTTTTTTAGTTCTCTTTTTAAAAGTGGATTATCTAATAAATAAAGCTGACAAGCCGATAAATAATTAGAAGCCCTAAAATATTTATCTAAAATTTCTATTTTTTCAGTTATATCATCCATAAAGTCTTCCCCTACTTTCATATTAATTATAATTTTTTTGGAGTAAAAAATCAAATATTTCTAACAAATTTAAATATTTCTAAAACAACAAGTGGTACCAGTGATAAAAGAATGACAATAACCCACTCGTTAAAACTTAAACTGACAAGTGAAAAGAAATTAGCTATCGGTGGAATAAATACCACAAACATTAAAATCACAAATGAAGTAAACATTGCAAAATACAAATATCTATTTTTAGGATGTTTTTTAGAAAATATTGATAAAGTAATTGAATGTTGATTTAAAGCATGAACAATCTGTGATAAACACAAAACTAAAAATGCCATTGTAACTCCATCTTTATAACCACTTTGAACACCCAAAATATAAGCTATAAAAGTTATTAAAGCAATTAATAAACCATAAAATATCACTCTAGTAACTAAACCCTTTTCAAACAAACTGCCATCCTTAACTGGTCTCTTCTTCATATCATCTGGATTTTCCGGATCTACTCCCAAAGCCAAAGCTGGAAGTGTATCTGTAACTAAATTAATAAACAAAATATGTACAGCCATAAGTGGTACAGACAAATTAAATAATACCGAAAAGAAAACCACTAAAACTTCTGCGATATTTCCAGAAAGTAAAAACTGAATAACCTTTTGAATATTACTATATACCCTTCTTCCTTCTCTAACAGCCACTTCTATTGTTGTAAAATTATCATCTAAAAGCAACATATCAGCCGCATCTTTAGCCACATCAGTACCAGTTTTACCCATCGCAACTCCAATATCAGCTGCTTTCAAAGCCGGTGAATCATTAACCCCATCACCAGTCATCGCCACAACCTCACCATTCGCTTTAAAAGCACCAATAATTCTAAGTTTATCTTCGGGAGCAACTCGCGCAAATACTGTAATCTTATTTGCTTTTAAAGCAAGTTCTTTATCACTTATCTGATGTAATTCATTTCCTGTCATTACAATATCGCCATCGGTATATATTCCAAGATCCTTAGCTATAGCTCTTGCAGTTAACTTATGATCACCAGTAATCATAACCACCTTAATTCCCGCATCTTTAAATGTTTTAATTGCTTCTTTGACTTCATCTCTAGGCTGATCGATCATACATGATATTCCAATAAATATCAAATCATTTTCCGCATTTCCTCCTTCATCTGGAATATAATCTATATCTTTTTTTGCAAACCCCAGTATTCTATAAGCACTAGATGATAATTCTTCACCTTTTTTAAGTATTGTATCTTTAATTTCATCAGTTAAATGAATAACCTCATTATCCTTTAATATATAAGGACATAAATCCAGCAATTCTTCTAAAGCTCCTTTTGTATAAACTATCATTTTATCATCAATATCACAAATTACTGACATCCTTTTTCTATCCGAATCAAAAGGTTGCTCATAAACCCTTTTAAAAGTTCTTGAAAACAAATTCATATTTTCTTTTTTAACAAACTCTAGTAAAGCAACCTCTGTTGGATCTCCAACCCCATCCAAAGAAGCATTATTACAAAGCATAGAAGCAAGTAAAAAATCTAAAGGTATACTACTTTCTTTGTTTAAAATAAACTCATCATAAAATAAAGTTTTCACAACTGTCATCTTATTTTGTGTCAAAGTGCCTGTCTTATCTGTACATATCACACTCGCACTACCTAAAGTCTCGACTGCCGGTAATTTTTTAACCAAAGCATTTTTACTAGCCATTCTTTGAACTCCAAGTGCCATAACAATAGTTGCGGTTGCGGGAAGACCTTCAGGAATAACTGAAATAGCTAAAGATATTGAAATCATAAGTAAAGAAATAACATCTTTACCATAAATAAAACCAATAATAAAAATTAAAATACTTACTATAATTCCAACAATACTTAATGTTTTTCCAACCACTTCTAACTTACGTTTAAGTGGGGTATCAATCTCACCAGTATTTTCAAGCATATTTGCTATCTTACCAACTTCAGTATCCATACCTGTAGCTATAACTACACCCTTACCAGTACCATAATTAATAATTGTCGAAGAAAAAGCCATGTTAATTCTATCACCTAAAGATAAATCATCACTTAAAATAACTGAAGCATCCTTACTCACCGGTACACTCTCACCAGTCAAAGCCGATTCATCTACCATTAATCCATTATCACTAATAAGTCTAACATCGGCCGGAACAATCCCTCCAGCTTCTAAATAAACAATATCACCAATTACTACCTCACTTGAATATATTGTCTGAATAACACCATCACGAATAACATTAGCTGTTGGGGCATTCATTTTCCTTAAAGCTTCAACCGCATCAGCCGCCTTCTTCTCCTGAACAATACTAATAACCGCATTAATTACAATAATAATTAAAATAACAACACCTTCAGCTTGTTCACCTAAAATAAATGACAAAATAGCAGCAATAAATAAAATTATAATCATTTTATCTGTAAGCTGAGACAAAATCATTTTAAAAATTGAAATTTTCTTTTGTTCTTTTAAAACATTTTTTCCATTTTGAAGTAACCTTTTATTAACTTCCTCTTTAGAAAGACCATTTTCACTAGTATTTAATTCTTTATATAATTCATCAATTGATTTAGTATGTGCCCTTTTCATTACCTTCACCTATTATAATTTTAACATATATAAAAATAAAAAAGAAGTCATTTTGTGTTTCAAAATAACCTCATTTACAATTCACTCCAAAGCAACTTTATAAAGTTCTTTATCCAAAACATTAAATACAACTTCTTTAACTTCATAATTCGCTCCTATTGATAAAGAAATCATATCTAATGTTTCCTTAGATATTTCTTCACTTACCGAACTATTTAAAATATCCTCATTAAAATTCAAATACATATTTCCATCCTTAACACTACTCGAAACTAATTTAGTACCATCATTTAAAAAGCTCATTAAATTTTTATTTGGATTAAAGTTACTAGAAAGTTCATCAATTATAATACTAGCCTTATCTCTATCATCATTAATATATTTAGTAACCGGTACATAATAATAATTATCACTAATTTGATTAATATAATAAATAGTTACATCAGTAATATCTTTAGTACTTGTTAAATCAAATTCTTTATTAATTCCAAAAGTTTTATCCAAAGTAGATGGTAGATTAATCTTTGTTTTTGGTAGTTTAGTTAAAATATCACCTTCAACATATATAATTACTCCCTCGACTTTATCAATTGATGTTAATGTATAAACTATTGCCTCAACCATTTTTTCTTCCAACTTCTCAGAAATATTAAGTATATCCTTAGAAAAATCAACTTTAATTATTCCATTTTCATAACTCAAACTCAAAACTTCTGTATTAGGTGGTATTATCGCACTAAAACCACTAGGTATCTTACTATCCATTCCACCAATAGTTAAAACTTTAATTAGTTGTTTAGCTTTATTTTCGATATTTGTGTCATTTACAGCTACACTAGTTAGTGCGACATAACTATTTTGATCCATCAAAAATATTGGTGAACTTTCAATATTAGTATTCACATATTCAAGTTCCTCTTTTATATCCAAAGTCTTTTCATTAGCCGGTATAATATATATTAAAAACATTGCAAATAAAGCTAAACTTGATAGCACAATTTTCCTGATTGATATTTTTTTAAGCATACCATCACCCATTTAAAACATATGAAAAAAAGGTCTTTTTTATGACCTTTTATAGTGAAAGTTCTCCGAGTCTAAGTAGCTCAATAACAGCTCCCGCACGGCCCTTAACACCTAACTTCTGCATTGTATTAGAAATATGATTTCTAACTGTCTTATCACTAATTTTTAATTTATCTGCTATTTCATTAGTACTATAATTTTGAATAAGTAATTCAAAGACCTCACGTTCTCGTTTAGTTAAAATGCCCTTTTTCATAAATTCCCTCACTTTCCTAAGGCGGGATGGTTTATATTTACTCATATTATTGTATGCATACTTAAGTTATAAGTGAAAGGAAAATAACCCAAAAAAACTTTCCCTTTAGGAAAGCTATTTTTGAAATTTAACAGAAATACTCATTGATGTTTCAAATTCCTCTTGAACTGATCTCATAATTTTATTAGCAAGTTCTTTATCATGTTCTTTACTATCTATAACCACTGATACACTAGTCTCATCAATACTTACAAAAGATTTCAAATTAAATTCATTTTGTATTTTATTTTCTATAGATTCTTCAGTACCTCTATTTTTATTTAACTCCTGCATTTTTTCAAATGCTTTATTTTTTTCTTCTGTAGTTGAATTAGAATCAGTTAAAACTTTTTTTAACTCAGTAATTTCATCTAACATCTTCTCTTCGGATTCAACTCTTAAAGCCACTAACTCCGCACTCTCCTCATTTTCCGTAGTAGCCGAAACAGTCTCTGTCTCATCTTTACTTCCATTATTAGTAGCCATCAAAAGTTCACTTGGCATCGTAATATAATAAACACTTAATACCAAAATCAAACTAAATAAAGTTAAAAACCATAAACTTCTTTTATTAATCATTATTATCCCTCCTAGTACATTTCTATTTAATTATATTAAGGGATAATTTTTTTATTACTATTTTTTTACTGTAACAACATCACCACTACCATCGTCAGTAGCTTTATATCTGTCATTTTCAACTGTTAGCGTAATAGTACCATTAGTATTGTAAAAAGTTCCTGTCGCATCATCTATATCACCAGTAAAATCTAACTCCAAATCAGATCCATCATCACATCCAACACAAAATAATCTATTATTTGCATAGCTATATTCTACTTCCCCACTTCTCGCATACTCGTTATAATCCATATCAATAACATTACGCATCTCTTCAACACTTCTTGTAAATGAATTCATTCTAGAATTTTCAATAACATTAAAAATAATTGGTGTTGTAATTAAAGCAATAACAGATAAAATAACAATAACAGCTAATAATTCAACTAAAGTAAAACCTTTTCTATTCATATATTTACCTACTTTCTATATCAATTATATACTATTTTTTTCTAAAAGAAAATTATATTTTTGATATACTTTACAAAAAAATCATAGTTTTATTATTACTATGATTTTATCTATTTAATTCTTTTTTATTTCTCATATGTGGGAATAATAATACTTCCCTAATAGTTTCTGCACCTGTCATAAGCATTACTAATCTATCAATACCAATTCCAATACCTCCAGCAGGTGGCATACCATACTCTAAAGCTTCAACGAAATCGATATCCATTTCATTAGCTTCTTCATTACCTAATTCTCTTTCTTTTAATTGATTTTCAAATCTTTCATATTGGTCGATTGGATCATTTAATTCAGTAAAGGCATTACCAAATTCCATACCACATATAAATAGTTCAAATCTTTCTGTATATCTTGGATCATCACTCTTACATGCTAATGGACTTATTTCAATTGGATGACCATAAACAAAAGTTGGCTCTATTAATGTTTCTTCAACAAATTTTTCAAAGAAAGCATTCACAATATGACCAAATTCAAAATGTGATTCTAATTCAACATCATATTCTTTTGCTAACTCCTTAGCCTCATCTAATGTCATTTCTTTCCAGAAATCAACTCCACAAGCCTCTTTAATTGCATCGACCATATGAATACGTTTATATTTAGGCTTTAAAGAAATTTTATGACCAGCATATTCAATATCATATGTACCATTTACTTCCTTGCACACTGTACTAAATATTCCTTCTGCTAAATCCATCATTCCATACATATCAGAATATGCTTTATAAATCTCAATTGAAGTAAATTCAGGATTATGTTTTTTATCAACACCTTCATTACGGAATATTCTACCTATTTCATAAACTGCATCCATCCCCCCAACAATTAATCTTTTTAAAGGTAGTTCAGTAGCAATCCTCAAATAAAAATCCATATCTAAAGCATTATGATGAGTAATAAAAGGTTTAGCAGCTGCTCCACTTAAAATAGGACTTAAAATAGGTGTTTCAACTTCAGTATAACCTAAATTATCCAAATATCTTTGTATTGTTCTAATAATTTTTGGACGAGCAAAAGCTAGTCTTCTAGAATCTTCATTCATAATTAAATCGACATATCTTCTTCTATATCGCTCTTCTACATCAGTTAAACCATGATATTTTTCAGGAAGTGGTCTTAAAGCTTTAACTAAGTGAATATATTTAGTTGCATGAACACTTAATTCTCCTGTATTAGTTCTAAATACATATCCTTCAATACCAACAATATCCCCAATATCAGAAGCTTTAAATAAATCATAAGCTTCTTCTCCAACTTCATTAATTGCAATATATATTTGAATTTGTCCGTATTTATCTTGAATATGAAAGAATCCCGCTTTTCCCTTTCTTCTCTTAGTCATAATTCTACCAGCAATTACAACATTATCTTTTAATTCTTCTAATTCTTCCTTACTTTGATTTGCATGTTCTTCTTTAATTATTTTAGAATTAGAAGTAACATCAAATCTAGAGCCAAACGGTTTAACACCTCTAGCCACTAAATCCTTTACTTTATCTCTTCTAACTTGTTCTTGTTCTGTAAATTCTCTCATTAATATACCTCCAAACTACAAACAATTATATCATAATTTTCTTACTTTTTGATAACCTTCTTCCAATTTTAATATAAAATCATCAGGTAATTTAGAAAGTGCTTGCTGTTTTAAATCATCAGGCACACCATAATATGCCTCTGCAATAGAACCAGTAATAGCTCCTATCGTATCTGTATCACCACCAAGTGAGACAGCCTTACGCACCGCATCTTCAAAAGAATTACTTTCAAAGAAAGCCGCTAAACAATTTTCAAAAACCAAACATGAACCATCAAAAGTATTATCTAATCTTATTTTATCAAGTGGTCTATGAATCGGATAAAATTTCATCATAACTTCATCTTTTTTATATCCTTTTCTACCTAAATAAATAAGATTATTCAAAGCCTCTGCAGTAACAACTGCTAAAGCTGAATCATGAGAAGGAATAGTAGCTTTTTCAGTTTCACTATATATTGTTTCTAAATCATCAAACAAATATCCAACCGGAGAAACTCTCATTAAAGCACCATTTCCCATACTATTTCCATCTAATTCTCCTTTACACCATCTAATAAAATCAGGTGAAAACATATATTTAAAATGGTTAGCACTAGTATCAGGCTCATTATTATAATATTTTAATCCATATCTTTTTAAATAACCTTCATAATCTTTACCATTTAATATTGCATCTAAAACAGCAATAGTTAAAATAGTATCATCACTATAAAAACTATCTTTTTCAATCAAATTGTCTTTACTTAAAACCTCTAATCTTCTATCTAAATTTTTCTTTTCACTTTTAAATTCATCATATTCGTATAAAGAACCTGCCAAATCGCCAATAATAGCGCCTAACATATTCTACCTTCTTTCTTTTATTTGTTTTAAAAGCTCCTTTTCAAATTCTTTTAAAGATAAAGTTTCAGTCTCTTTATGGCCAAATAAACGATAACTTACATTATCATTATCTTTTTCTTTATCACCAATAATAACTGTATATGGAATTTTATGAGATTGACTCTCACGCATCTTATAACTTAATTTTTCATCTCTATCATCCAACTTAACTCTAATATTTTTATCAGCTAATTTTTTCATTACCTTTTCAGCATATTTTAAATGATATTCATTATTAACTGGAATAATATTAACTTGAATTGGTGAAAGCCAAAGTGGAAATGCCCCTTTAGTTTCCTCGATTAAAAATGCCATAAATCTATCGAAAGTACCTAAAATAGCTCTATGAATAACTACTGGCCTTGCTTTTTGACCATTTTCATCAATATAAGTTAAATCAAATCTCTCAGGAAGTAAAAAATCAAGTTGACAAGTTGAAAGTGTTACATCGTGTCCAATAGCCGATTTAATCTGAACATCTAATTTAGGGCCATAAAATGCAGCTTCACCCTCTGCCTCATAAAAATCTATTCCAAGCTCAGTTAACACTTTTCTTAGTTCACTTTCAGCTTTTTCCCACATTTCATCATCATCAAAATATTTTTCAGTATTATTTTTATCTCTTAGTGATAATCTAAATGCATAATTAGTAATATTAAAGTCTTTATAAACCTCCAAAATCAAATTAACAACATTTGAAACTTCTTCTTTAATTTGATCTGGTCTAACAAATAAATGTGCATCATTTTGACACATTTGACGAACTCTTTCTAATCCACATACTGCACCACTAGCTTCATACCTAAAATCAGGAGCAAGCTCACCAATTCTTATTGGTAAATCACGATAAGAGTGCAATTTATGTTTATAAATAAGCATATGATGTGGACAGTTCATCGGTCTTAAAACCAATTCTTCATTATCCATCTTCATTGTAGGAAACATATCTTCTTTATAATGATCCCAATGTCCACTTACTTTATATAATTCAGTAGATGCTAAATAAGGAGTGTAAACATGATTATATCCTAATTTAACTTCTTTATCTTTAATATATTTTTCTAGTTCATATCTAACTGTAGCACCATTAGGAAGCCACATTTGAAGTCCTGGACCTACAAGTTCATGCCCCATAAAAAGATCTAAATCCTTACCAATTTTACGGTGATCCCTTTCTTTAGCCTCTTCTAATAAAGCTAAATGTTTATCCAAATCTTCTTTAGTATCAAAACAAACACCATAAATTCTTTGTAATACTTTATTTTTAGAATCACCTTTATAATAAGCTCCAGATACCTTAAGTAATTTAAAATTCTTACACTCTTTTACACTATCAACATGTGGTCCTCTACATAAATCAGTAAAATCACCTTGTGTATAACAGCTAATTACCTCATCTTTAGGAAGTTCATTAATAATATCAATTTTATAAGGATCATCTTTAAACCTTTCTAATGCTTCTTCTCTAGAAATTTCTTCACGATAAATTCTTTTACCATCTTTAGAAAGTTTCTTCATTTCTTTAGATATTTTGTCTAAATCATCATCTGTTAAAGTATAATCGCCTAAATCAATATCATAATAAAATCCTTCTGAAATAACAGGTCCTACCCAAAATTTTGCATTTGGATATAAATGTTTAACTGCTTGTGCAAGTAAATGTGCACAACTATGATTTAAAACGCTCAATCTTTCATCTTCTTTAATATCAATCATCTTTACTCACCCTTCCTTAATCTTATGATTCTTGTCAAACTTTTTTGTCTTCCTTTTTTATCAAACTTTATTTCTTGAACAACTTCACTCACATTTGATAAATCAAGTTCAGTCTCAAACTCTCTATTCCAAGATAAAGTCCTATTTGGATTAACGTAAGGAGCTGGATTTCCATAAGCATCATTAACCAAAACAATAATACCAGTAAGTGTTTGATCAACCGTAATTAAATCAAAACTTGTTCTCACCAAAGCTATCCCATAAAAAGGCGCTAACTCTTTAAGTTCTTTGTGAGATAAATTGCATAATTCAGCTATCAATCTTTCATTATCAACACCATAATAATCTCTCAAAAAATGTCCCATATCAATCTTATGACTTTTTCGAACTTGTTTTTTATCCATTTTAAAACTCCTCACAAAAACATATTTGCAAGGAGCGTATAAACGCGGTACCATCCTACCTTATAACTTAATTTATTAGATAACGGTAATTAACCGGAATAATCTTTCGAAAACCTGCTTCAAGGTAGTAATTATTAAAATCATTTATCTAGCTTCCACCATCCTAGACTCTCTTTTAAATTACTTCTAATAATCATGTCCTTTTCATCACATTTAACTATATTTTATCACAGTATTTTACTTTGTCAAGATATTAATTTTATTAATTTCATCACATATTAAAGCTACACTAACTAAAATAAATTCCTACTCCACCAAACTATTCTAAAAACATCAGAAGCAATATAACCTAATAAAAACTCATTATAATCATTAAGCTAACGCTATTAGTTACACACATATAAATAACTACACTAGCGACTATATCACCACTACTTCCTTAAATTTTTACTTATTAGTTCTTGATACTCTGTAAGTTGTTTAATTCTTGAGATAATTCTACCAGCTTTAATAATTTCATCACCTTTAGAAGTAATAGCCAAATGCTTTTCCAAATTATCCAAATTCAAATTAGATGTAAAAAAAGTTGGTAATTTTTCATCCATTCTATATTGAAGCAAAGGACATAAAATCTCATCTCTTGCCCAAGATGTTACACTCTCAGCACCCAAATCATCTATCAATAAAATTGGAACCTTTTTAACATAATTATATTTATTTTTAAATTCGCTTTTAACCTCAGAATTAAAAGAAGACTTTAAACTATTTAAAAACTCTGGCCAAAAAACAATCGCACTTTTAATTCCATCTTTTGCAAGTTCATTAAATGTAGCCGCAATTAAATATGTTTTGCCACATCCAAAATTACCACATAAATATAATCCTTTTTGATGAACATCCTTTTTATATTTTTTAATAAAATCGGTCAACCATAAAATAGTGTTATATCTTTTTTTATCAGTTTTATAAACATTCTTAAATGAAGCTTCTTTAATTTCTTTAGGTACATTAAAAAGCATCGTATTACTATATAACTTTTCTTTTTCATCATTTTTTTTCTTAAATTTACAAGGTTTATAAACAAACTCTAACCCTTCACCATTAAATGAAGGCAACTTTGCATATCCTTCTATTTTATTCTTACAAGCAACCAAACCAGAACAATTTTTACAATTATGATATTCTAAAGAACATTCTTCTAAAATTGAAGTATATTTTCTTAAAATCTCTCTTTTAATCTTTAATCTGCTTACAAACTCTTTAAAATCATTATTTTGTAAGGCTTCATCATAAGCCTCATCTAAAAAATCATTTAAATTACGGTTTTTAAATTTATCAGATATTTTCTGCATAACACCACTTCCTATAGACCTTTCAAACTAGCTTCTAAAGCTGCAATATCATCACTACTCGCCATATCTTCTTCAATATTTTTATCAAACCACTCAGGCTTTTCTTCCTTTTTAAATACTTTGGTAGATTGTCTCTTTTTAGCTCCGTTTTCTTTTTTACAAATATTCATAGCTTCTTCAACAGTTTTAACATTACTTCGCTTCCACTGATTTGCAATCGCAAGCACAAAATTTTTAGTTAATTTATTTTCATTAATTTTTAAAACATAATCGATTAAAACATTTACAACTCCTGGTGGCAAATCATAATCAATCATTAAATTTTCAACCAATAACAAATCACTTTTACTTGGTCTTATACCTTTATTTTTACCGGTTAAAAAATCATAAGGTGATGTGGTCTCAAAAGTATAGATAAGTTTTGATTTCCTAGAATTGTCACTAACTTTTTTTCTCAAATATTCAGGTTGATTCTTATAAATTAACGATGGTGTTGTATTTTGATGTTCAAAAGTATAATAATTATGACAATTTGTGCGTAGTAAATTCTTATCAATAATTTTCTTTTCATTTACTGAATTACGAATAAGTTCTGATAGTTCACCTTCATCCAAACTATAAATATAAGCTAATTTATAAATTAAAGATTTAGTTTCTTTGGTAATAGAACGGTGATTCAAAATTTCATTTGGAATCATTCCAAGTAAACTGTTTAAATCAATCTTTTCATCTACAACCAAATCCACTTGTTTTACTTTTCTAATATCTGTTGTCTCAAAATCTTCCAAAGCATCAGTCACTTCAAAAGTATCACCAAACGATGCACTAACATCTTTATAATCATCTAAAGAAATAATTGGTATTTTAAAAACATTAATTGTTTTTTCATACTCAATTTTTCCTATATTACTTGCAAGTGTAGTTGCTAAAATAGGATTAGAAGTAAATTCCTCAGGATCTAAAGGAGAATAAAGTTCATATACATAACTATTAATACTGCCTTTTTTTAAATAAGTTTTTAATAAACCAATAGCTTCTAACTTTTCTCTAGCCTCCAAAATATCTTCTAACTTTATTCTCATTATAGCCATCAAACTATGATGCGTATATTCAGTAGAAATAATTTGACTTGTATCTAAATTACTCCATAAAGTAAAATATAAACTAATAGCAGTACTACCAATTATGGGTTGATACAATTTAATTAATACAAGGCGAGACTCATTATTTAAAATAGTTGCATTTCTAACAATATAAGTATCTGCTGGTAACAAATTAACTGTTTCCATTATCTCACCTTCCCCTAATAATTAGTTTATCACATTTTAAAACTTTTCCAAATAATTTTAAGAAAAAAAATAAAGTTTAGACTAAGCTAAACTTTATTCAAATGTTTATTTATTTGATTTTAACTTTTTATCACGATAGATGATTATTGCAACACCACCAGCAATTACTAATAAACCTACACCTAAAATAATAAATGATATATTAGCAGCTGTGTTTGGAACATTTACAGATGTTCCACAATCCCATGATCCATATAATGTCATATTGTTATTCAAAGCAGTTCCATCTACCCATTTACCAGTTAAATCTTCTTTAGTATACCAACCATTAAATTTACAATTTTCTTGTCTAGTTGTTAAACCTTTTTCTTGGTCATATTCAGTACCTTTATCAAAGCAACTTGTACCAGGAGTAGGATCAGTTAAACTTGGATCAGGTCTAACATCGCCAACTATAACATAATCAACACAAACTTTTGGTTTATCCACTTTAGCAGTTAAATTAACAGTTTTTTCTAAATTTGTATTATCGGTATATAAAACTGCAAGTCTTTGGAATGAAGTGTCAGATGGTTGATAAATATATGCTTTAGAAGTAGCTCCCGTTGCTGAAACAGTAACCTTAATTGTAGTTGTTTGTCCTAATGAATTAGAAGGAATTCTAACTCTAAATTTTTCTCCACTTTTAAATGTAGTTTGCCTTTGTCCACTTGCATTAACAACAGTTGTACCAGTAGGAGCTCCTGAAACTGCAACTTTATAAGCTGAAGTTCCTGTTAAAGTAGGAGCAATCTCTTCAGAAACAAAGTAATTACCATCATCAGATAAACTCATATTAGAATTACTTACATTAACATCTAATGTTGGAGCAGCACTTTCTTTAGCATTTTTAGCATCACTAACTAACTTTTTAATATAACTTCTTAATCCATAAGGATCAGCAGCATTAGTGGTAAAATCTTCACTTAATGTTCCAGTTTGACCAGTATCAGATAAATACCACCAAACAGCAGCTTGAGTTATAAATCTATCTTGATCATCATTTCCTTTAATTGATTTATAAGGATAACCATTTGAAAGAATATATGTTAAACCTGCATCTCCCTCACCAACTAATGAAATATTAGTTGATCTCTCAGGCCATTTTTTACCTAAATCCATACAGTAAGCAACCTTACCATCTGAAGTTCTAAATTTAGCCCATTTATAATTCTCTCCAATATAAGATACCATCGCACCTTCTCTATCAACTGTAATATTCTTTGGAGCAGCATTAATAGTAGTGATAGATGTAATAGATACAACTGCAACAATTAATAAAGTTAAAACTATATTAAATATTTTTTTCATCTTTTTCATATTTATTCCTCCTTACTATAACTAACGAGTTCTTCCTGTTGATGTCGCTTGTTTTTGATTATCTTGTTCTTTAGATAATACCCAAGCTTTAGCAAATAATTCTAAATCATCTTCATAATCGTGTGGATTAATTGTTTTTCCATCTTTATACATATTTTCTAAATCTTCATATGTTGTTTTTGGTTTACCACCATCAATTAAAGTTAATTTTCTTTCTCCCTTATCTTCTTTATTTTTTTTGCCTTTTTTCAATCCAATGCCAGCAGCTGCAACTCCTGCACTAAGAGCAGCAGCACCAGCAGTTAATAATGTTGGATCTCCAACAAATGGTAAATCCGGCTCTGGAGTTGGTTCTGGAGTTGGTTCTGGAGTTGGTTCCGGAGTTGGTTCTGGAGTTGGTTCCGGAGTTGGTTCTGGAGTTGGTTCCGGAGTTGG
>CALVRN010000002.1 GCA_944358675.1 uncultured Bacilli bacterium
ACTCCAAAATTAAATATAAAAGAAAATATTGGTAAATACTTTGATTTGTTCATTGATAAAGTTTTTGTTAGCAAAATAAATAACGACCGCAAGCATTTGAAATTACAAATGATATTTAACTTTAAAACACCAGATCAAGAAATGGAACTCGATTATAACAAAAAAGATAATAATAATTCAAACATGAATAATAAAGATGAAAAAACAAAAACAAAAATTACAAATAGAGATTATAGCTTGAGATTGTCTTTTGACAATAATTTTTTAAGACAAAAGTATCTCTTGCTAGATACCAAGGAACCCAGGTTTTGTTGTCCTAGGTCAAAGACTTGGGAAAAACACATTATTTGACTATATCGATGCCTTTGGTTTTGGTAAAAAAACAGGGGTAGACTTAAATGGTGAAGCTAGTGGAATAATCTTTGACCGAAGTAAAGTCGGACCAGTTGAACTTGCAACTACCGCATTTGGTCAAGGTGTATCAGTTACACCAATTCAACAAGTTACCGCCGTAAGTGCTGCTATAAATGGAGGAACTTTATATAAACCATATATTGTGAAAAGTATCAATGAACCAGAAACAAACACAGTCATTAAAGAAACAAAACCAACTAAAGTAAGGCAAGTAATCAGTGAAGAAACAAGTAAAAAAGTAAGAGAAGCATTAGAAAACGTTGTCGCAAATGGTAGTGGAAGAACCTCATATATAGATGGTTATAGAGTAGGGGGTAAAACCGGAACTGCTCAAAAAGTAGAAAATGGTAGATACTTATCAAATAACTATATTTTATCATTTATAGGGTTTCTCCCAGCCGATAATCCGCAGGTTGTTGTCTATATTGCTATTGATAATCCGAAAGGAACAGTTCAGTATGGAGGAACAACTGTTGGACCAATTTCTAAAGCCGTTTTAAAAGATTGTATCAAAGCTTTAAACATTCCTAAAAGTGAAGGAGGCAAAGACAAAAAATACAAATGGCCTGATCCTAAAACTTATAGTGTACCTGATGTAACTGGTAAAAGTATTGAAGATGCTAAAAAAGAATTAAAAAATTTTGAAGTATCAGTTGAAGGTAATGGAAAAAAGGTTACTTACCAATCACCAGAAGCTGGAACTAAATTAGATGAAGGAAAAACTGTTAGATTGTTTACAGAGTAGAGGTGATTAAATGCTTATTCTAACTAAATCTATTATGGCAATGATGATTGGTTTTATATTTGCCGCCATAATTGGATTAACAATAATTCCACTTTTAAAAAAACTTCATGCCGCACAAAGTTTAAGTATTTATTTACAAAGAACACATAAATCAAAAGAAGGTACTCCAACAATGGGAGGATTAATCTTTATAATTTCAACAATCTTAATAACATTAATTTTTATATATTTAAAAAAAATTGAAATCACCTATACTTTAATAATTATTATTTTTACTTTTTTAAGTTATGGTTTAATAGGTTTTATAGATGATTATTTAATTATAAAAAAACATAACAACAAAGGATTAACCAAAGGACAAAAATTTAACTTACAAGTAATAGTAGCTATCATCTTTTTCTATTTATTTATGAAATCGGGTAGTGAACCACTACTTTGGATTCATAGCTTAAATATTAAAATAGATATAGGTTGGTTCTATGGTGTATTTATCTTATTCATTTTAGTTGCCAGTAGTAATGCGGTAAATTTGACTGATGGACTAGATGGACTTGCTGGTGGACTTTCAGTTATTAGTTTCTTAACTTTTGGAATAATATCGTGGAATACTGGCTGGCTTGAAGGATATGAAGATATTGCTGTATTTGCCTTCACTTTAGTAGGATCGTTATTAGGTTTTCTTCTTTATAACACAAATAAAGCCAAAGTGTTTATGGGTGATACCGGATCTTTATCTTTAGGAGCTACCTTAGGAGCTTATGCCATATTAACAAGGCACGAATTACTATTAGTTGTCATCGGTTTAGTTTTTGTTATAGAAACATTAAGTTGTATGATTCAAATAGTAGTATATAAATTAACCAAAAAAAGAGTTTTTCCTATGACACCCATTCATCATACATTTGAAAAGAAAGGGTGGAAAGAAACAGACATTGTCAAACTATTTTGGACTATTGGTTTAATTGCCTCAATGTTTGCTTTAGTATATGGGGTGTGGTTATGAAAAAATTCAATATTTCTCTATTTATAAGTGTTATCATTTTATCCTTATTTGGACTTCTAATGGTCTATTCATCATCTAGTATTTGGGCTGAATATAAATTTTCAGATCCTTTTAAATATGTCAAAAATCAAGGAATATTTTTAATAGTTGGAATAATAATCATGTATATTGTAAGTAAAATAGATTATAAAAAATATTATCAATATGCAAGTAAAATATTTCTTGTTTGTTTTACTTTAATCATATTAGTTTTATTTGTTGGAACTGAAAGAAATGGTAGTAAAAGTTGGTTTGGCGTTGGCTCTTTTGGTATTCAGCCTAGTGAATTTATGAAATTAGCTATGATAATTTTCACAAGTAAATATCTTTATAATAATAGAAAAGATATTGGAAACATAAAAAAAGGAGTTATGCCAATACTTGGCTTAACCTTAATTGTTTTTTTACTAATCATGCTGCAGCCAGATTTTGGAACAGGAGTAATCTTGGTCATGGGAGTAATTGGTCTACTTTTTGTTGGTGGAGTAGATTTAAAATTTTTCTTAAAAATAGGTGTTTTAGGTGTTGCTGGTATTGTTGGTTTAATTTTAGCCGCACCTTATAGATTGAAAAGAATTTTATCATTTTTAAATCCTTGGAGTGATCCTTTAGGTAGTGGATTTCAAATTATTCAATCATTATATGCTATAGGACCGGGTGGATTATTTGGCTATGGATTTGGTGGTTCAAGGCAAAAACACTTTTATCTTCCAGAACCTCAAACAGATTTCATTTTTTCAATAATTAGTGAAGAATTTGGTTTTATGGGTGTATTAATTGTCTCTGGTTTATTTGCCTTCATCATTTATGAAGCTATAAAGATTGCTTTAAACTGTGAAAACTTATTTGGAAAATATCTAGCTTTTGGAATAATATTCATGCTAGGATTTCAAGCTGTATTAAATTTAAGTGTCGTAATTGGCTTAATACCAGTAACTGGTGTCACTTTACCGTTTTTATCTTATGGAGGGTCTAGTTTATTAATAACTCTAGCTTCCATGGGTATTATCTTAAATATATCTAGACATTAAAAAAACATTCGAATTTACACTCGAATGTTTATTTCTTTTTTCTATTTTTTGGTTTTTCTTTAATTTCAGCTTCTAAAATTTTCTTATTATCATGGCTTTCTGTAACCCAGTCCTTACCATCAACGACTCTAGAAACAAGTAATGAACAACTTGTATCACCAACTGCGTTTAACATAGTAGCTGGAGCATCAATAACTGTCGCAATCATAGTTAAAACAGGTAAAGCAGCTACTGGATAACCCATCATCGAAATAATAACCATTTCACTAATAGTACCACCACCAATAGGTACTGCACTAATAAGTACTGATGCTACCAAAGCTGTAACAAGTATTTGAGCAACCGTTCCAGGATTAGAAATATTTGTGCCAAATAGACAAACTAAGAACATAATTTTAAATACACTACCAATCATTGACCCATCTTGGTGTAAATTAGTCGCAAGTGATATTGTAGTATCAGCAACATCTTCAGATACATTCATTTTCTTAGCTGAATCGATATTAATTGGAATACATGCCGCAGAAGAACATGTAGCTAAAGCTGTAAAAGTTGAAGGTAAAATATTTTTCCACCAAACTTTAACTCCTTTTCCTCCTCCTGAAATAAAGGCATATAAACTATATACAATAACATAATAAGCTAAAGCAACTAATGCATATAAAATAGCTACCTTAAGGAACCCTGTTGCAATACTGGCACCTAAACTTCCTACATAAGCTGCAAAATAACAACCAATACCAATAGGAGCATAATACATAGTAATCTTAATAAAATTAAATACTACACTATGAGCACTTTCCATAACCTTTAATAAAGGTTCAGCCTTCTCACCACTCATTCTCATAGCAAATCCAACAATTAATGCACATACTAGTAATGCTACAACATTTTCCTTAGAAAGCAAACCTGTAAAATCATCAACACTAATTAATTGAACAGTTCTCTCTAAAAAATTCAAATCAGTGTCACTAGCAACCTCACCATCAAATAATTCTTTTATTGATGAAGTTTCTCCGACATTAACTAAATCAACAAAATAAGTACTTGCAAATCCAATTATAACCGCAATCACTGAAGTAATTAAAAATACTACTACAGTTGAAACCATAATCTTTCCTAATCTTTTAGGATGTTTAACCTTCGCAACTGCAAGTGAAATAGTTAAAAATACAAGTGGTACAATAATAACAAACATTAGATTTAAAAATAAATCACCTAATGGCTTAACCACTATAGTATCTTCTTTAAATATAAGACCACATACCGCACCGATAATCATTGCTAATATTAATAAAAGCATAGTCTTATAATTTTTTAAAAAACTCTTTACTTTTGTCATACAAAAACTCCTTCCTAGTACATTATAAGCAATTTATAATAAAATAGCCAACATGTGTATTCCACAAAAATAAAAAAAATCCACCATTTTTACTCATAATATGGTATAATAGAACTGAAGTGGTGAAATATGAAAAAAAATTTTATAAAAATGAATAACAATCAAAATCAACTATCTTTAGGAAACTTTTGTAGAATCGTTAAAGAAATAGCGCAAAATAAAAGCTTTGCGAATCAGACCGAAGTTTTTTATTGCTTATTTGGGGTAAATAACGTTAGTGACTCTACTATCAATAATTATTGTATAGGTTATAGATCTATTGGAACAGAATTTAGACAAAAATATATTATATATAAAAGAAATTATTTAAATCGACTGGAAATTTTTGATGAAGTAGTTTTAGGCTTGATGTCTATTTTAGATGGAGAAGTGTATCCAAAGTTAACTCATGAAGAAATTATATCCAAGACTAAAAATAATTATCTTTTTAATAAATTAATAAATGAACTTTATAATTTAGCTAAAAATGATAAGACTGTTTCTGATGAATTTACTGAAAACATACATAACCAAATGGCTCAAAACGAATTATACAAACCACTATGTGATATCCTCATATATATTGTATTAGAAAAAAAACAACCAGTATATATAGAAGTCTCCCAAAAAGAAATTGTTGAAAACATTTTAAATAATACAAACATTTCTGTTTCTGAATTAGAAAAATTTTTAAAATTGCAGATGCAAGATGGAATCAATTATACACATGCATTAAAAAAATTAACTAAAGAAAAAAATCCATATGCTTGCTATGAAATGGGAGATATGGAATATACTGGAAAAATGGTTGGATATCCTAGATATATTAAAAGTTATGAATATTTTAAAATAGCTGCTGAAAAAAACCATCCAAGAGCTTGTTGGCTAATAGCCCAAATGTTTTACCAAAAGAAAATTGGAGATTTATCGGCTGATGATTTAGAACTTGCGTGGTATTATTTAAAAAAAGCCGAAAAAGCTGGTAGTGTAGCAGCTATAAATACCATAGGTACTTGTTATTTAAATGGATTAGTCCCAAAGCAGAAAAAAAGTGAAACCAAAGCCATTGAATATTTTAAAAAAGCAACCGAGTACGAATATGTATATGCTTATAATAATTTAGGCAAAATATATGAAAATAAAAAGGAATATAAAAAAGCCTTCAAATATTTCCTATTTGGAGCAGAAAAAGAAGAAAGCTGGGCTTGTAATAAAGTAGGAGAGTATTATAGACTTGGTATAACCTGTGAAAAAGACATGAAACAAGCCTTTAAATACTATAATTTAGCAACAGAAGTACCACTAAATATTTTAGATCATTGGGCATATTTTAACCTAGCTAAATACTTCTATTTAAATGGTAGTGCTGATGCGGGAATAGAAAAAAACATTTCCAAAGCCGTAAGTTATTTTAAAAAAGCTGGTGAAGCAGGTGTTGCTGAAGCTTATGAACAATTAATATATATATACATAGATAAATATATAAACTCAACTTCTGATTATCATTTAAATAAAATAAATGAATATTTAGATAAATTATCAAAATATAAATATTACGATAAATGTAAATCTAATTTAAAAGAAAAAATGTCAGAAGTAGAAAAAAAACATCTTGCCTTAGTCAGATTGGTTTAATGCATCTTTTGTTCTTGACTAATTTTAGAGCCTAATCTATAATTTAAAGTAGGTGAAGAAAAATGAAAAATAAAGCATTTACCCTAGTCGAATTATTAGGAGTTATTGTAATACTTGGAATCATTGCGACCATTACTGTACCGATAGTCCAAAGAACAATTCTTGAAAACACTGAAGAAGTCTATCAAGACCAAGTTGCTAGTTTTGAAAAAGCTGCCAAAAACTATGTCGCATCAGATGTGTATAATATGTCAACTAAATGTTTAAACAGAACTTGTACAGTATCTTTAGACACACTTCAAAAAGAAGGATTTTTACCATCGGGTGATATAATTAACCCTAAGACTGATGAAAAATTCAATATGGAAAATATTGTTGATATAACTTATAATGGTGGCAATTTTTCTTATAATTATGATGAAACCCAAGACAATTAATATAAAGTAGGTGATACTATGTTATATAGTTCAGTAAATAATATCAAAATAAAAGAACTAGCAAAACTAAAAAACAAAAAATACCGAGATAAAGAAGGCTTATTTCTAATTGAAGGTGAACACTTAGTCAAAGAAGCTTATAATTCTGGATATTTGAAAGAATTACTTTTACTAGAAAATACAAATTTTAATTTAGAAATTGAAACTAATTATATAACTAAAAACGTTTTAAAATATTTAACTAATGTTGAAACACCTACAGGAATTATTGGTATATGTAAAAGAAAAAATATGAGATTAAACGGTAAAAAACTACTTGTTTTAGATAGTATTCAAGACCCTGGAAACATGGGAACAATTATTCGAAGCAGTGTCGCATTTAATATTGATACTATTATAATAAATGATAAATGTGTAGATATATATAGTGATAAAGTTATTAGATCTTCTCAAGGTATGATATTTAAAACAAATATTATAAAAGAAGATTTGCATAGCTTTATAACCAAGATAAAAGGTCAAATACCTATTTATGGAACAAAAGTTACAGGAGGAAAAGATTTAAAAACGCTTGAAAAAATTTCCGAGTTTGCTATAATAATGGGCAATGAAGGAAATGGGGTTGACCCAAAACTATTAGATTTATGTGATGAATATCTATATATTCCCATGAACAAAAATTGTGAAAGTTTAAATGTTGGAGTAGCAACAAGTATTATTTTATATGAATTAACGAAGTAAGAGGTGATGAAAATGCTATATATTGGTGATTTAGTAAATACCCATGGCATTAAGGGAGAAGTCCGCATCATCTCTAATTTTAAATATAAAAACATAATATTTAAGCCATATAATGATTTATATATCAATAATGAAAAACTAAAAATAAAAACATATAGAAAACACAAAAATTATGATATGGTTACCTTTGAAAATTATAATGATATTAATGATGTCTTAAAATTTAAAGGCCAAGAAGTTTATATAAATAAAGAAGACTATACTTTTCCAGGGCACTTAAATGAAGAACTATATGGTAAAAAAGTTTATGATAAAAATAAATATATTGGAACATTAGAAAAAATTATAAATAATGGTGGCGGAGAATTATTAGTAGTTAAAGGAAAAAAAGAGTATCTCATACCATTTGTTGATGAATTTGTAACTAATATTGGTGATAGCATTCATTTAAATTTAATCAAAGGATTTATTGATGAAGATTGATATTTTAACCATTTTTCCAGAAATGTTTGATGGTTTCTTATCAACCTCAATTATAAAAAGAGCTATCCAAAAAAAATTAGTTGATATACAAATTCACGATATTAGAAAATATAGTAAAGACCCTCATAAGAGAGTAGATGACTATGGCTTTGGCGGTGGCAGGGGTATGGTTCTAATGCCACAGCCAATCTTTGATGCTGTTGATGACTTAAAAAAAGAAAACACTAAAGTAATTCTTATGACACCACAAGGAAAAACATACAAACAAAATATAGCTTATGATCTATCAAAAGAAAAACACTTAATCTTAATATGCGGTCACTATGAAGGATTTGATGAAAGAATCAGAACTTTAGCCGACTTAGAATTAAGCATTGGAGATTATGTTCTAACCGGTGGAGAACTTGCCAGTATGGTTATAACTGATAGTGTAGTGAGACTCATTGATGGTGTTATTGAAAAAGAATCTCATTTAAATGATTCCTTTAATAATAATCTATTAGATTACCCTGTTTATACTAAACCAGTAGACTTTAGAGGCATGAAAGTACCAGATGTATTATTATCAGGTCACCACGCTAATATACAAAAATTTAGAGAAGAGGAAGCATTAAAAAAAACAAAAGAACGTCGACCAGATTTATTAGAAAACGGTGAGAGAAATGGATGAAAGATATTATATTTGTGATAAAGATAATAATGAAATAGTATATGGATATATTGATTATAGCCATCTTCATGGGTTTAAAATAAAACCAGGAAACAATGTTCCTTATGAAGGAGTAGAAGTTGGAAGATTAGTTCTCGTTAAACCTTCATTAATTGAAAATGTTTTAAAAAGAAAAATTAAACACAAATTAGATGCTTATCTTACATTTCTTTTCACTGTTATTGATGATGAAGATGAAGACCCTGATGCTTTAGAGTTAGTTATCGACGATGTCACTAGATATAAAAATATTATTATGAATAAATACTCTAAATTTTTAGATAAAAAATATATAAAAAGATTACTAAAAAAAGTCGGAATGGTCGAATTAGAATTAAATAATAAACTAGAAGAATTAACAAAACAAAATACCAAAAAGGCTGGAAAATCAAGATAAAATGAATTTAATTAGAAATCTTTTAAAACATCAAAATAAAGATAATTTACCTATAATAAAAGAACTATCCGATATAATTAAAAAAAGTAACATTCAAACTTTAGAACAATTAAAAGAATTTGAAGAAGAAATATTTAAAACTAATAATAAAAAATTAAGTAAAAAAGAAAAAATAAATTATGCATTTGAAATAATGATTCCATCATATGATTATGAATTTTTAACTTTTGAAGAAATTCAAATATATAAAACTTACAGAAATAACATTTTAACTATGGAAAACGATGATGAAAAAATAAAAAACTTAATTAAATTATATTCTCTTGCAAACCGCGAATTAGTTTTCCCTTTTGAAGCATATAATTTAATTATAAATGATAAGCTTTAGCTTGCATTCCCACGTAAAATGTGATATAGTTTAATATGTCGTGATCCGATTGGTAAGCTTTAAAATTTACTTATGATCATAGATTTATGCAAAGGAGTGATTTGAATGAATTTGGTAGATAAAATAACACAAAAACAAATAAGAACAGATTTACCAGAATTTCGCGTTGGTGATACTATTAAAGTAAATGTACGTATCATTGAAGGAAAACGTGAAAGAATTCAAGCGTTCGAAGGTATCGTAATAGCTATCACTGGTAGCGGAGTTAGTAAAAGCTACACTGTTAGAAAAAAATCTAGTGGTATCGGTGTAGAAAGAACATTCCCTTATAGTTCACCAAAGGTTGATAGCGTAGAAGTAATTAGAAAAGGTAAAGTTAGAAGAGCTAAACTTAATTATTTACGTGACCTTAAAGGACAAGCAAAAATTAAAGAAAGAAAGTAAGGCCATTAAAGACCTTATTTTTTCATAAGGGGGAAAGTATGGAATTAGAAACACCTAAAAAAACAGCAAAACAAAAAGTTAGTAGTGTATTAAATGCTACATTACCATATATTATAATTGTCATTGTAGTAGCTTTAATTAGAACCTTTATAATAACACCAGTTCAAGTTGAAGGTATGTCAATGTATTCTACTTTAGATGACAAAGAAATTTTATTATTGAAAAAATATGATAAAAGTTATGATAGATTTGATGTTGTTGTATTCAACTATAACAACACTAAATTAATAAAAAGAGTAGTTGGTCTTCCCGGTGATACTGTCGAATATAAAGATAATAAACTTTATATTAATGGCAAATATATTAAAGAGAAATTTTTAAAAAACAATCAAGAAACCTATGATTTTTCTTTAGAAGACTTAGGTTATGAAACACTGCCAGATGGATATTACTTTGTCATGGGTGATAATAGAACCAATTCAACAGATAGTAGAGTAATAGGTTTAGTTTCAGCTGAAGATATTGAAGGAACTACTAATTTTGTTATTTTTCCTCTAAACAAATTTGGTAATTTCAATAAATAACTGTGCATTAAAAAATGTGCAGTTTTATTCTATAAATGATATAATAGAACTATTATAACTAGGAGGTTCTATGATAACTATAATATATGAAAGTAAAGCTGGTCATACTTTAAAATATGTAGAAATGTTAAGTAAAAAATTAAATATTCCTTTTTATTCATCTAAAGAAGCAAGTAAAAAATTAAAAAGCAATGATAAAATTATTTATTTAGGTTGGATATGTGCTGGAAAAATTAAAGGTATTAATAAAATACAAAATAAATATACCGTTATTTGCTATGGAGCTGTAGGCGCATACCCATATTCAGACAAGTATATAAATGAATTAAAAATGGCTAACAGCATTGACAAACCACTATTTTATCTAAGAGGTGGCATTGATTATTCTAAACTTGGAAGGTTTTCAAAATTACTCGTTCAAATGGTTGGAAAAACAATGAAAGATATAGATGAAAAAACACAAATCATGTTTAAACAAGGATATAATTTTGTGGCTGAAGAAAACCTTGAAAAGATGATACAATATATTCAAAAAAATTCAAATAATATATAGAAATGAGGTAAAAATATGTGGATAAAAAAAGCAAATAAGGAAGACATTGATAAATTATCAAATTTAAGAATTCTTCAGCAAAAAGATGACTGGAAAGATTTGTTTTATGATGATGATTTATTTAATAAAACCAAAAACTATCTATTAAAACATTTAAATCAAGATGTGTTTATATTTATGTATCAAGAAAATGATGAGATAATTTCTACTTGCAGTATGCAAGTTATCAGTTACTTACCACAATACAATAATAATGGAAAAGTTGGTTATTTATGTAATGCATATACAAAAAAAGAATATCGTTCGAAAGGATTACAAACAAATTTAATAAACCATTGTATGCAGTTTGCTAAAGAAAATGAGATTTATGAGTTAGAACTATCTGCCAATAACCCAGAAGCTGCAAGCATTTATAAAAATTTAGGCTTTGTACACGATGAATGGCGTATGAGAATTGACTTAAGGAAGTGACAAAATGATAAAAAATATAATATTTGATATTGGTAATGTAATTTTAAATTTTAATTTATCTCATATACTACCAAATTTTACAGAAAACAAAAAAGACCAAGATTTCATTTTAAAGAATATTATTAACTCACCAGAATGGCTAGGTTATGCATTAATTGATACTGGTTATTTAACTAAAGCAGCCGCAATAGAAATAGTTAAAGATAGAACTAATCATCAAAAAGATGAATTGATTGATAACTTTTGGAATCACTATATAGAATATAGTTTTGTTGATAAAAAAGTTTTAGAGCTTATTCGAAAGTTAAAAGAAAATGATTATAAAATATATATATTATCAAACATTAACCAATATGTTTACAATTTTATAAAACCTAGTGGTTTATTTGAATTGGTTGATGGTTATGTTTTATCATATCAAGTACATAAGATAAAACCAAATGAAGATATTTATAAAACACTAATTGAAAAGTATAATCTTATACCTAATGAAAGTTTATTTATTGATGATAATAAAGCCAATGTAGATACGGCAAATAAAATAGGATTAATTGGAAAACAAGTAAAACAAGATGACTATAATAGTCTAATTGAAGTTTTAGATACAAATAAAATTCATTTTAAATAAAGGTGATTTATATGAATAAAAAGAAAATAGTAGATGAAATAAAAAAAGGTAATTTAGTAATAACACCAACAGATACTGTATATGGAATTATGGCTGATGCCACTAATATAAAAGCTATAGAAAGAGTTTATGAATGTAAACAAAGAGATGAAAAAAAGCCATTACTATTATTAGTAGGTAGTATTAATATGTTAAAAAAGTACACTAAAAATTTAAGCCATTTAGAAGAAGAAATAATTCAAAAATATTTACCAGGGAAATTAACCATTTTACTTCATAAAAATGATAAAGTGAATGATAAAATAACCTCTGGAACTGATTTAGTAGGAATTAGAATTCCTAATAATAAAGAATTGATTCAAATAATAAATGAGATTGGTAATCCAGTCATTTCTACAAGTGCGAATATTTCTGGGCAAAACACTATAACTAATCCTAAAGAAATAAAAAAAGAGTTATTAAAACATATTTCCTATGTTGAAGATGCTGGAATAATTAATAATGAACCATCATCAATTATTAAAATAGAAAAAGAAAAAATAACAATTATCAGAAAAGAAAGTGTTGCTATTCAAATGATGAAAGATTATCCTGATAATATAGTAGATTAATTCTACTTTTTCTTTTGCCTAAAAAATGTGATATAATTAGTTTTAAATGGGGATGCGATAAGTTTGAAAAAAAATTAATATTAATTGATTGATACTGATTTAATAACCCCCTACATATTTAAAAAGGAGGCAAGCATAATGGAAATTGTTAATAAATATACTAGTAAAACTTTTGAAGATATAAACATATTGATGAATATGGTAACGAATATTGGTATGCACGTGAATTACAAAAAGTATTGGAGTATAAAGAGTGGAGAAACTTTAAAATAGTAATAGATAAAGCTATAACATCTTGTGAAAACAGCAATTTTAATGTACTTAATCATTTTGTTGAAACCAACAAAATGATAGAATTAGGTAAAACTGCCAAAAGAAACGTTCTTGATTATGAACTTTCTAGATATGCATGCTATTTAATAGTACAAAATGCCGATCCAAGTAAAGATGTTGTTGCATTAGGACAAACATATTTTGCTATTCAAACAAGAAAGCAAGAAATAACTGAGCAAGAATATGATTCACTATCAGATGATGAAAAAAGATTTTATCAAAGAAAACTAACAAAACAAGGCAATTATACTTTACAAAAAGTCGCATCATCTGCAGGAGAAAAAATATGGCTGAGTTTCATAATGCGGGATATAAAGGACTATATAACGGTGAAACAGCTGATGATATTTTCAAGAGAAAAAAATTACGTTATAGAGAAGATATTCTCGATAATATGAACGAAGATGAGTTAGTAGCTAATTTATTTAGGATAAATCAAACGAAACAAAAACTTTTAAAGGATAATGTACAAGGAGAAAAAGAAGCAAAAGATGTACATTATGAAGTTGGTAAAAAGGTAAGAAAAGCAATTGCCGATATTGGTGGTATGATGCCAGAAGAAATGCCAACACCTAAAAAGAGTTTAAAAGAACTTGAAAAAGAAAGAAACCGATTAGAAGATAAAACAAAAGAAGAATTAGAAATGAAATAGGGAGTGATTTCTATGAATGAAAAGTTAAATATCAACTGTTATCCAGGCCATATGGCTAAAACCAAAAGGCTAATTAAAGAAAATCTAAAATATATTGACATTATTTACGAAGTAGTTGATAGTCGTATGCCAAAGTCATCCAAAATAATCGATATTGATGAAATTACCAAAGATAAACCAAGATTAATGATTATGACTAAAGCTGATTTATGTGATAAAGAAGAAACTAATAAATGGATAAAGTACTATGAAAAAGAGGGCTATACAGTAGTACTTATAAACCTAGAAAATAATAGTAACTTAAATCAGATTTTAAATGCCACCGAAAAACTATTAAAAGAAAAGTGGAAAAAAAGAGAAAAACAAGGTTTATTAAATAGAAAAGCTAGAGTATTAGTCATGGGAGTTCCAAATGTTGGAAAATCAACTTTGATAAATCGCTTAGCTGGTAAAAAAGTCGCCAGCATAGGCAACAAACCAGGGGTTACTAAAAACATAAATTGGATAAGAGTCAATGATAAAATTGAGCTTTTAGATACTCCGGGTGTTTTATGGCCAAAACTAGATCAAAAAGAAGCTTTAAACTTAGCAGCTTTAACAGCCATTAAAGAAGAAACATTGCCTTTGTTTGATGTAGCTTGTTATATATTATTAACCTTAGAAAAATATTATCCTAATATATTAAAAGAAAGATATAACTTAGATTCTTTAGATGAAGACATTGTCTTAAGCATTGAAGAAATCGGTAAAAAAAGAGGATGTTTAATTAAAGGTGGAGACATTGATTATGATAAAGTAGTATCCTTAATCATCGGTGATGTTAAAAATGGATACATTAAAGGGGTAACATTTGATAGGATAGAGGAAAATGAATAGAGAAGAGATTTTAAATCAATTAAAAAGATACAATCTGGATAGTAAAAAAATTATTATCATAGGTTCAGCCGCTTTAGTTTTAAAAGGAATAAAAGAAAATACTCATGACATTGATATTGCACTCACAAAAGAGTATAATGATTATCTGTTAGAGCATTTTAAATGTAAATTTGAAAAAGAAATTAATGAATATAAAGTGTATTATATTGATGATATTATAAATTTTAATACTCATTATTATAATGATTTTAAAGGTGAATGGATAGAAGGATATTTAGTCCAAACTCCAAGTGAGGTTTTAAAACTAAAAAGAAAATTAAATAGAGAAAAAGATCAAAAAGACATAGAACTTATTTTAAAATATTTAAATAACCTAAATATGAATTCTCTTGCTCTTGCATATTTAGGAGATGCGACTTATGAACTTTATATTCGTAAATACTTGACTAAAAAAGGAAATTACAAAGTTAAGGACTTGCAAACAATGGCTGTAGACTATGTATCAGCCAAAGCTCAAAGTAAATTTCTAGATAAAATGACCCAAAATAACTTTTTAAAAGATGAAGAACTAGAAATAATAAAAAGAGCTAGAAATCATAAAGTTTTATCACATCCCAAAAATACCAGTATAATTGTATATAAAAAAGCTACTGGTTTAGAAGCTTTACTCGGATTTTTAGAATTAAATAATAATAAACAAAGAATAAATGAAATTATGAAATATATAGTAGGTGATTAAATGCATGTATATGGTAAAAATGTAGCAAAAGAACTTTTACAAAATCCTAAGACAATAAAAAAAGCTTATATTTATGAAAATTTTAATGATGAAGAAATATTAGACAAAATAAAAAGAGAAAATATTTCTTATAAATTTTTGGATAAAAAAGCTTTAGATAAAATTGAAGAAGGAAATCATCAAGGAATCATCTTAGATATTGATGATTATAAGTATAGTTATTTAGATAAATTATTAAATAGAGATATTATAGTTATATTAGATCACTTAGAAGATCCTCACAACTTTGGAGCCATCATCAGAACCTGTGAAGCCGCTGGAATAAATAGTATAATTATTCCTAAAGATAGAACAGTTAAAGTAAATGCGACAGTTATGAAAACAAGTGCGGGAACTTTAGAAAACGTTGATATTTGTATGGTTAGTAATATTGTAAATGCTATAAAAACACTAAAGGATAATGGCTTTTGGATCGTTGGAACTGATATGGAAGGAACAGATTATAGAAAGATAGATTATAAAGGAAAAATAGCTATTGTTATTGGTAACGAAGGAAAAGGGTTAAGTAGATTAACCGAAGAAAACTGCGATTTTATTGCTAAAATTCCAATGTATGGGAAAGTAAATAGTTTAAATGCTTCAGTTGCAGCTGCTTTAGTTATTTATGAGGCGGTGATGAATCGATGAATTATGATGACATAAATGATTATGAAGTTTTATCCATGGTTGCTGATAACGAAGATGCCACTGAATTATTATTTAAAAAGTATAAACCATTAATCATTGGTTTAGCTAAAAAAACATATGGAATAGTTCAAAATACCGGTTATGATTTAAATGACTTGATTCAAGAAGGTATGATTGGTTTTAGTACAGCCATAAACACCTTTGATGAAAATAAAGATACTACATTTTTTACATATGCTAAAACATGCATTGAAAGAAGATTAATTAGTTTGGTTAAATCTGCTAGTAGATTCAAACATCAACTCTTAAATGAATCATACTTTGTTGAAGATTTAGTTAGTGATAGTACAAGTTTAGAAAATCTTTTAGAAGATAGTACAAGTAATCCTGAAAGCCAATTAATTGATAATGAAAATGCTAAAGAATTAATTAAAAATATCAAAAAATCTTTAACTAATTTAGAAAGTGCAGTATTTGAACTTAAAATAAGTGGCTTTACTTATAAAGAAATAGCCGAAATATTAGATAAAGATAGTAAATCCATTGATAATGCCATAAGTAGAATAAAAATTAAAGTTCAAAAATATTTAAATAAATAAAAAGCGAATTTTCAAAAATTATTCGCTTTTTTCTATATATTTTAGTATTTCTTCGCTGTCATCCAAATGTACTTTTGTATGACCTAAAATTTGATAATCTTCATGTCCTTTACCAAGTAACAAAACAATATCATCTTTTTCAATCATATCTAAAGCTTTTTTAATAGCCTCACGTCTATCTAGACAAACTTCATAATTATCTTTTTTAACCCCTTTTAAAATATCTTTCATAATATTTTCTGGATCTTCAGTTCTAGGATTATCATTAGTAAAGATCACATAATCACTATAATTAGAAGCAATCTCTCCCATAATAGGTCTCTTCATTGGATCTCTATCTCCACCACAACCTACTAAAGTAATAACTCTGCCTTTCGCAAGTTCTTTATAAGCTGTAACTGTCTTTAATACCGCATCAGGTGTATGCGCATAGTCCACAACCGCAAAACCATCTTTTACTTTATAAGTTTCACATCTACCTTTAGGCGCTTTTAAATATTTAGTTTCTTCTATTAACTCATTTATTTTAAACCCTAGTTCATGTAAAATACTAAACATTGTAAAATAATTATAAACATTAAATTTACTAGTTAAATTAGTTGCTACCTTATATTCTTTTTCATTAACCTTAAAAATAATATCTGTATGATCTGGATAAATATCATCACTTAAAATATCATAATCCGCATTACCATAACCAAATGTCTTAGTATTTTTAAATCTTTCAATAAATTTTTTACTTGCTTCATCATCTTTATTTACAAGTAAAACCCCATCATTTTTAATATAATCAGTAAGTAATAATTTAGCTTTTAAATAATTTTCCATCGTTTTATGATAATCTAAATGGTCTTCAGTTAAATTAGTAAAAGCCCCAGCTACAAACTCTAAGCCCTCAATTCTTTTTTGATCTAAAGCAAAATTACTAACTTCCATGACTACATATTCGCATTCCATTTCCTTAGATTTTTCAAGTAATTTATATGTCGTTAAAATTTCTGGAGAAGTATTTGGTAATTCTTTAAAGTAATCACCGCACATAAATCCAATTGTACCAATATAAGCCGCTTTTTTACCTAAAGCTAAAAGCATTTGATAAGTTAAATAAGCTGATGTAGTTTTACCATTTGTACCCGTAATTCCAATTAATTTTAAATCTTTAAACTCATCTTTATATTCTTTAACAAGTAATTTTTGATAGTACTCAGCTGAATTTTCTACAACTGTAACTGGAACATCACATTTAACTTCCTTTTGAGCAATAACTGCAGTTGCTCCATTTTTAATAGCATCTTCTATATAATCATGACCATCTACTGTATAACCTTTAATAGCCACAAAAGTCTGACCAGGTTTAATTAACCTTGAATTAGTTTCATATTTAAACATTTAAATTCCTCCCTAATTTATTGTATAAAAAACCATAAAATATGTGATAAATAACCACTTATATAATAATAACATCAATTTTTCATTTATACAAACCTTCATAATTTATTAAAAAACATAAATTACTCAAAAAATCCTCAGTTGCATTTTCTGCGAAAAAATAATATAATTATATTGTAAAGGAGGTTGACACAATGTCAAAAGTTTATTTTACAAAAGAAATAACACCAGAATCTTTAATTAAAATCTATGAAAAGTTAGGTGTTAAATTAGAAGGAAATGTTGCCGTAAAATTACATTCTGGTGAAAAAGGTAATCAAAACTACCTAAGGCCAGAATTTGTAAAACCATTAGTAGATCATGTAAATGGTACAGTAGTAGAATGTAACACAGCTTATGAAGGAGCTAGAAACTCTACCGAAAAACATAAAGAGTTAATTAAAGAACATGAATGGGATAAATATTTCAAATTTGATTTATTAGATGAAAAGGGACCAGACATGGTTTTAGACGTTCCGAATGGAAAAATATTAAAGAAAAATTATGTTGGTAAAGATTTAGCTAACTATGATTCAATGTTAGTTTTATCTCACTTTAAAGGTCACGCGATGGGTGGCTATGGTGGAGCTTTAAAACAACTTTCAATTGGTTGTGCCTCTTCTGCCGGTAAATCTTTAATTCATACAGCAGGTGCTACTAACGATCAAACAAAACTTTGGGATAACCTTCCAGAGCAAGATAGATTCCTAGAAGCAATGGCCGATGCTGCTGAAAGTGTTGTAAATCATTTCAAAAATAATATTGTTTATATCAATGTCATGAAAAATTTATCAGTAGATTGTGACTGTGATGGTAATGCATCAGCTCCTTGCATGGGTGACATCGGAGTACTTGCTAGTACTGATCCAATTGCCGTTGACCAAGCTTGTCTAGATTTAGTTTATAATTCTACTGATCCAGGAAAAGATAAATTAATCGAAAGAATTGAATCAAGACACGGTGTTCATACTATTGAAGCAGCCTCTAAACTAGGCTTTGGTGAAAGAGAGTACGAATTAATCGAATTTTAAAAGCGAATGTTGAGTTCGCTTTTTTCTTTACAAAAATTTATCTTAAAAATTCATCCATTGATATTTTGTGATTTTTACAAATTGTATATAAAGTAAGTGTCGTAATTAAATTCATACCAATTTCATAATGACAGTAAGTAGCCCGTGAAATACCGCATTCATCGGCTATTTTTTGCTGTGATAATCCAAGTGTTTTCCTTAAAACTTTTAATTTTTCTCCAACAATCTTTTTATCTAGTTTTATTTTATTCGAATATTTTTTATTTTCATTAGATAATCCTAAAATAAAATCTAAAGAAAATCTATATAAATTAGAAAACTTAACTAACTTTTTTAGTGGCATCGTATCATAAGCATTTTCCCAACCCCAAACAGTTGAATCACTTACTCCAAATACATTTCCAAGCTCCTTTTGTGTCATCTCTAGTTCTTCTCGGCATCTTTTTAATTTGTTTTCTATCATATACTTCACCAATATTAATTTTCCCATTAAATGTAAAGTTGATACGAAAACACCGGGTAATATACCAAAAATGTGATATAATAAAATAAAGGAAGTGAGAAGTGTGAGAAGAAGATTAACTAGAAGACAAAAAAATAAAAGAAATAAACAAATAATTATGTTTTCTACTATATGTTTATTGGTAGTAATGGGAGTAGGATATGCGGCATTTCAAACTAATTTAACATTAAAAGCCAAGGGAAATATAAAGTGTAGTGGAACAATTGCAAAAGATTTACTTTTAAAAGAAGTTATAAATAGTGGTGATGGATTATATCAAGATGAGTATGAACCAAATAGATATTTATATAAAGGAGCAAGCCCCAAAAACTATATTACATTTAATAATGAATTATGGAGAATAATATCAGTAGAAGAGGATGGAACGATAAAAATAATTAAAAATGAAAATATAGGAACTATGGTGTGGGATGAAACTGGTGGAGAAATAAATGAAGATACAGGAGAAAAACGAGGTTCAAACGAATGGGATAGACCTTCAGATCTAAAAACATATTTGAATAATGAATATTTGAATTCAATTAATAAAAATTTTGAAAAGATAATATATAAAACTTGGAGTATAGGTGAAGTAACTTATATAAATTCAGATTTAAATGCTCAAATAATTTCTGAAAAATCGAAAGTTTCGCAAGAAGCTAAAATAGGACTAGTGACCGTGAGTGAGTATTTAAGAGCAAACACTAATAAAGAACAATGCAAAAATTTTTACTTAAATAATATAAATGTCAACACATGTTCTTTAACTAATTGGATGATTTTTGATCATTCATTTTGGACAATATCTCCTATAGGTACTTTTCAAGTGTTTAGCATTGGTCCTAACGGCTATATTGCAAGAAACAATGTAACTGCATGGCCTGGTGTAAATCCAGTTGTATACCTAAGTTCAGATATTAAACTATGTGGAACAGGTACACAGCAAGACCCTTACATTATCCCAAATTAACAAGCTTCTCAAAAGCTTGTTTTTAAGTGAATAATATAATTTGATGATAAAGTTACTTTTGTTCAACAATGTTTAATGATATAATGAATATAGATATAAATCTAAATTCGAATTGAAAATGAGAGGCTAGGTGAAAGTTAATATATGGATATAGGAAAAATAAAACACGAACTAATTAAACAAAAAGAATCTAAATTTAAAGGGAATATTTATCATTTCACGCAGGTTAATTTTTCTTATAATTCTAACAAGATAGAAGGTAGTAGATTAACAGAAGAACAAACAGAAGCAATATTTGATACTTCTAGCTTTATTTCAAAAAGTGATGACATAATTAAGTTAGATGATTTAACAGAAGCTAAAAATCATTTTAAGTTATTTGATTATATGTTAGATAATGTAGATAAACCGCTTTCAAAAGAAATGATGATAGAGATGAATAAGATTTTAAAGAGAAATACTAGTGATGAAGATGATCCTAGATATAATGTTGGTGGCTTTAAAGTAGTTCCTAATATAATAGGACTTGTAAACATCATTAAAACAAGCGACCCTAAAGATGTGGAGAAAGATATTGATGAGTTACTTACTGATTATTTAAAATTAGATAAGGTTACTTTAGAAGATATAATTGATTTTCATATTAGGTTTGAGAGAATCCATCCTTTCGGAGATGGCAATGGTAGAGTTGGCAGAATGATAATGTTTAAAGAGTGTTTGCAAAATAATATTATGCCATTTATTATACTAGATAAAGATAGACCTTACTATATGAGGGGTTTAAAAGAATATGATAATGATAAACAATATTTAATTGATACCATCAAGTATTCACAAGATGTATATGAAGATGTATGCAATCGGTTATTAGACTTTGAGGTTAAAGAGGACTGATTCATAAGAAATTTTATAAAATATACAAACAATACTAGAGAAAATTTAAACAGAAAGGATATAATACATTTAGTTATTTAATAAGAAATGATTATATAATGTGATGAATTATGAAATTAGTTTCATGGAATGTCGCAGGCATTCGTGCTTGTATTAAAAAAGGATTTATAGATTTCTTTAATGAAGTAAATGCCGATATATTTTGTATTCAAGAATCTAAAGCTATGGAAGATCAATTTGATTTTAGACCAGAAGGTTATGATATGTATCTATTCCCAGCTGTTCGTAAAGGTTACTCTGGAACTTTAATTTATTCTAAGGTAAAACCTTTAAATGTAATCTATGGAAACATCGAAGAAGAATACGATGAAGAGGGTAGAACTATCACTTTAGAATTTGAAAATTTTTATTTAGTAAATGTCTATGTTCCGAATGTCAAAAGAGATTTATCTAGAATGGATTCAAGAATGCATTTTGAAGATGTTTTTAGAAATTATTTAAATAAATTAGATGAAAAGAAACCTGTAATAATATGTGGTGATTTCAATGTCGCCCATGAAGAAATAGATATTTGTAATGCGAAAGCAAACATTGGAAATGCTGGCTTTACTTATGAAGAAAGAAATAAATTTACTGAACTTTTAAATAGTGGCTTCACTGACACCTTTAGACACTTTAACCCTGATTTAACCGGCGCTTATACTTGGTGGAGCTATATGCCAGGAGTCAGAGATAGAAATATCGGCTGGCGTATTGACTATTTCCTAGTTTCTAATAGATTTATAAATAATGTTAAAAATGTTAAAATCTACCGTGATATTTATGGTAGTGACCACTGTCCAATTGGAATAGAAATTTAAAAATAAGTATGATATAATTAAAAAGAATAATATTTAAGTGAGGTGTTTTAAATGCAAGATAAATTTCATTTAACTAAACAGCAAAATCTTTTTCTTGCAAAAAATACTTTAGCTTTAAATATTTATAATAGTGCAAGGTTAGAAGGTATTAATACTACGTATCCAGATACCCAAACAATTTTGGAAGGAGTAAATGTTCCAACTTTAAAACTAGATGAAATTAACTGTATATTAAATTTACGTGATGCTTGGAATTATACTCTTACAAATATAGATGCTGAAGTTAACTTAGATTTCATATGTAAAGTAAATTCCTTTGTATCTAGGAATGAATCATTAGAGTGGGGAGTACTTAGAAATGGTAAAGTTGGTATAAATGGTGTGGATTATATACCAAATATTCCAAATGAGAAAGATATTATTAATAATATAGAAAACATTTTAAAAGAAAAAAGTACTACACTTAAAAGTATAAACCTTATGCTTTATTTAATGAGAAGCCAAATATTTTGGGATGGTAACAAGAGAACTAGTATGATTGTCGCTAATAAAATTCTTATTCAAAATGGCTGTGGTATTATAACAGTAAAAGAAGAATGCATTGGTGAGTTTAATACACTACTAACAGAATACTATAATACTGGAAATAAAGATAAAATCACTAAATTTTTATATGATAAATGTATATACGGATTAGAATTAAAATAAGCTATAAATCAAAAAATAGCTTTTTTATTTGTAAAAAAGTCCAAACTTAGTTATAATAATTATAGATAATGGAGGGATATTATGGCATATATAAAATTTGATAAAGTTGGAAAAATTTATAAAGGGTCTACACCAGTTAAAGCAGTTGATGATTGCTCATTTGAAATCGAAGAAGGTGAATTTGTTGTTGTACTAGGTCCTAGTGGTGCTGGAAAAACAACCATTTTAAATATGTTAGGTGGTATGGATAACCCAACATCAGGAAATATTTTAGTTGATGGTAAAAACATTGCTAAATTTAAAGCCAAAGATTTATTACTATATAGAAGATATGATATTGGATTTGTCTTTCAATTTTATAATCTAATTCAAAACCTAACTACCTTAGAAAACGTTGAACTCGCTTGTCAATTATCTAAAAAAGCTTTTAAGCCAAAAGAAATATTAAAGCAAGTTGGTCTAGGACATAGATTAAATAACTTCCCATCACAATTATCAGGTGGTGAGCAACAGCGTGTCGCTATCGCTAGAGCTATAGCTAAAAACCCTAAAATATTACTATGTGATGAGCCAACCGGAGCCTTAGATAGTGATACAGGAAGTAAAATTTTAGAACTTTTAAAAACAGTTTGTGATAAATACCATATCACAACTATTGTAATCACTCATAACTCGTTGGTTGCCGAAGTAGCTCATAAAGTAATAACTGTTAAAAATGGTACTGTCACCGATATAAAAATAAATGAAAATCCAAAAGATCCAAAAGAGATTGTGTGGTGAAAAATATGCTATTAAAAAATACCATTAGAAAATTAAAACATTCATTTGGAAGATACTTTTCCTTATTAATAATCGTTTTAATTGGTATTGGTTTTTATGCTGGAATCCAAAGCTCAGTTCCAAGCATCAAAAGAATCCAAAACGATTACTACAAAAACACCAATTTAATGGATTTAACAGTAAGAAGTACTCTAGGACTTACTGATGAAGACGTAAATGCTTTAAAAAAACTAGATACTGTTTCTGATGCCATTCCATCTTATTCAGCTTATGTCTTAAATGGAGAAGAAGCTATCAAAGTTCATGCCATAACTGAAAACACAAATCAATATGAATTAATTAGTGGTAGAAAACCGGAAAACGATAATGAATGTTTAGCTGATAGTGCATTTTATAAAGTTGGTGACACCATCAAAATAACCTCAGATGAAAGCACCCTTAAAACCAAGGAATTTAAAGTTGTCGGAACAATCATTTCACCGTTATATACCGGCACTAATTATGGATATACCAATATCGGAAACGGAAAACTTCACTCATATATTTATGTTCCTAAAACTGCATTCAATTTAGATACCTATACCGAAATATATATAACCGGTAAAAAAACAGAAGATGACATCCCATATTCTAAAGCCTATGATGATTTCTTAGATGAATTAACAAACGAAGTAGAAAGCATTCAAAGTGAAAGGGAAGAAGCTAGATTAACCGAAGTAAAAGATGCTTTAATTAAATCAGCTATGCTAACAGGAAATACAAATGCAGAGATGACAGACTTAGATTCAAGCTGGTATATCACCGGCAGAAATGCGGAAGTAACCGGCTATAACACATTAGAAAATCAGTACTTCCAAGTAACAACCATCGCTACTATAATCCCATTAATATTTGTTTCAATTGTTTTCCTTATGACCTCAAACACTATGACTAGAATGATTACCGAAGAGCGAACTGAAATGGGTACATTTTCATCATTAGGAATATCTAACACCAGAATTACCTTAAACTATTTAGGATACGTTTTATCAGGAACAATCATTGGAGCAATTATTGGCTATTTAATAGGAACTATATTTATCCCACCGCTTGTCTATAATATCTTTCAGTTCCACATCCCAGATTTAGAATATTATTTTGATATAAATTTATTTACCGGCTGTTTACTTGTCGCTATTACTCTTATGACTATTGTTACTGTTTGGAATTGCCGTAAATCTTTAAAAGAAAAACCAGCCAACTTATTAAGACCAGAAAGTCCTAAAAGTGGTAAAACTATATTTTTAGAAAAAATAAAATTCCTCTGGTCTAAACTATCATTTTCTTCAAAAATCACCACGAGAAATATCTTCCGTTATAAAAAAAGAGTTTTTATGACTCTAATTGGTTCAGCTGGCTGTACTTTCTTAATCTTCATTGGCTTTGCCCTTAAAGATAGTATCAACGGAGTTGGTGATAAACAATATGGAGAACTATTCACATATGATAATATGATAATTTTAAATAATAATGTCAAAACATCTCAAGATATGACAGATATTAATGATAAAATTAAAAATCCATTATTATTTAATCAGTATTCATATGACTTAAAATATGGTGATGATGAATCATTATCAGTATATGTCGTTATCCCTGAAAATAATAGAGAGACTTTTGAAGACTATTTTAACTTACTAGATAATAAAACAGGTGATCATTTAACTTTAAATAATGATGGTGTTATCATTACCCCTAAAATAGCCGATAAACTAAATCTCGAAGTAGGAGACAACATAACTATTCAAAATGAAGATGCTGAAGAAAGAAAAATTAAAATAACTGGCATCGCCGAAAACTATATAAGCAATTATATATATATTTCTAAAGACTTATATAATAAAATATTTAATGAAGATATAACTTATAATATGGTCGCATCCCAAAATAAAAAAGGCACTAAAGCTAAAGATATTTTAAATACAGGTAGTGTCATGACTGTCAACTTTTCAGATGATTTGAAAGAAAGCGCCAATAATGAAATCAAAGGTTTAAACAACATTGTCATATTAATTGTCGTTGTATCATCTCTATTGGCTTTAACCGTTTTATATAATTTAACTTCTATCAATATTAGTGAAAGACAAAGAGAAATAGCCACTTTAAAAGTCTTAGGATTTAATGGTAGAGAATCTAATGAATATATCTATAGAGAAACATTAGTTGTCGTTATTATTGGTATTATTATCGGTCTAATAATATCAGTACCACTTCACCGAGTAATCATTGGATTCATCGAATGCGATGACATCATGTTCTTAAAAACGGTCAAAGTTTTAAGCTTTGTCTATGCGAGTGTTTTAACTTTAGTTTTCGCTCTTGTCATGCAAGTAGTAACATACTTTAAATTAAGAAAAGTTGATATGATCGAATCATTAAAATCAGTTGAATAAAAAGCTGAAGCTTATTTTACTTCAGTTTTTTGTTATAACTAATATTGACATGATAAATAATTTATAATATATTATTGTCGTAAATATTTCGAAGAAAGGAGGGTGATTAAGTATGAAAAATTTACATTTTAAAAGTAATGCAGAATTAATCATTTCTCCTGAAGGACACATTTTATATTCTTTATGATATTGTATTAATTATGCATTATACAGATTTATTATAGAGGTGAAAAATGATAATGAAATTAAATATAAATGATAGAGCTGCTCTAGCTATTAAAAATAATACTAAAAGAGTAGAAATTAGAGCAAATAAACAAAATAGCGACAATGATTATAGTACTTTAAAAGAAAATGATATTATAGAATTTACAAGTAATAATATAGGAAAATTTTACGCAAAAGTGAAAGAAGTAAATCATTATTCTTCATTAGAAGAATTATTTACTATGGAAGGAACTAAATATACGACATCATCCACTAATGATAAAGAAGAAGCAATTAAAAATGTTAATAAACTAGATGGTTATGAAGAAGCTATTCAAAAAAATGGAGTGTATGCTATTCATATACAGTATTTATATAGTGAAAATACTGTATGGGATGAATTATACGAAAAAGCAAATGCTGTTAGAAATCCCAGAGATGTTTCTGGTTTAATTAGAGCCGGTCAAGTTGGTGCAGCCATACTTACTAAAAACCATAATATCTATACCGGTGTATGCATCGATACCGCTTCTACGTTGGGTATGTGTGGCGAGAGAAATGCCATTGCCAATATGATTACAAATGGTGAAAATGAAATTATTAAATTAGTGTGTGTTGATTCAAAAGGAAAAGCAGGTTCTCCATGTGGAGCTTGTCGTGAATACCTAATGCAATTAGATAAAAATAGCAAGAATATTGAAATATTAAAAAATGAGCAAACAAAAGAAATTGTTAGGTTAGAAGAATTAATTCCTGATTGGTGGGCCTACGATAGAGTATAATACTAAAAAGCTTACTTTTTATAGTAAGCTTTTAAAGTGCAATTAAAGTAATTTCCGTTGGATAAATCATTCCGCCATGATACCTTAAATAAAATCTGTAACTTTCATCCATTTCTTTAATCATCCTAGGAATCTGCCATACATCATCATTACTGTGATAAATAGAAAATAAAAGTTTAGGGTGCTCATTCATAATATGACCTTTAGCCCCCATCAAAGCCATTCGCTCAGAGCCCTCAATATCACTTTTAATAATTGTAATCTCTTCTTTTATATCATCATCTAACGTAACCATCTGAATAGGAATATCACCATTATCACTAACCTGTGTAGAAGATAATTCGCCATTTTCCTTTAAATACATTGTTCCGTTTTCTGCACTAACGCCTTTTAATCTTAAATCTATATCTTCATAAGGTTTCAGGTTAGTCTTTAAATATTCAAAATTCTCTTTACTTATTTCATAGCAATATATCTTATTATAACTATCAGTTCCATAATTTTTTATAAAAGATAGAGTACTATCACCAATATAAGCTCCCAAATCTACAAACACTTCCGCCTCACACTTTGGAATTAAATCCAAATCAAAATAATCATCATATAGATTTTGCATCACCGAAGCTAAATCCGTAAAATTCCAGTTGTACCAATTATCTAAAGTCCCCAGCAACACCTTCTTAGATTGATAATCACATAAATTATCGTAAAGCCATATAAAATCATCGATATGATTTTTAAGTGTCTTGGCTTTTAACTTAAAAAATTCAAAATCCTTATTCTTAAAATCTAACTTACCCCAATACAAAAACTTATTGAAAAAATCTTCACAAGACTTTCTTGTTTTTTCACTTACAAGTAAAAAACGCTCTTTAATGTGATAAAAGATCTCTAATTCTTCCTTATCCTTTATATCATCTGTAAGCTCTTTAAACTTCTTATCAATTATATTCATCAAATCACCATTTAATTATATTCAGTATGGTGATTTTTATTTAACGTTTTTTATAAATTTTTCTTCACTTCTTTCAAGAACCCAATCAATAGAGTATCCATAAGTTTTACAAACTTGAATTAACAATGGACTTAAAATCAAAAAAATAATTTCCGACAATTTAAGATAAATACATTTACTTTTGTTCGGCAAAATGCTATAATGTATGTACGAAAGTAAATGGGTGATTTTATGAATAATGAAAAAACATTAATAGAATTTTTAGAAAAAAATAATGGTTATATTACTACTGCTGAATTAGTAGACCTTAATATTTATAAGTCACAAATTCAATTTTATATTGATAAAGGAATTATAGAAAAAGTTAGTCATGGTTTATACATGAGTACAAAAATTTTTAAAGATGAATATTATATTTTACAAAAAAACTATCCTAGTGCAATATTTTCTTATAATACAGCACTCCATATTTTAAACCTTACAAATAAGACACCATCTGTAATTGATATAACTGTACCAAGAAATAAAAAAGTTAGGGGAAATTATAATATTCATTATGTTTCAGAAAACTATTATGAAATAGGAATTATAAAAGCGACTAGTCCACTTGGTAATCCTGTTAAAGTATATAATGCCGAAAGATGTATTTGTGATATGTTAAGATCAGAAAAAGAATTTGATTTAGAACTCCAAAATAGAGTATTAGATTATTACTTTAGTAGTAAAGATAAAAATATTGAGTTATTGTTAGAATATGCTAAAATTTTTAATATTTATGAAAAGGTTAATACAATTGTAGAGGTTATGATGAAATGGTAGATATAACTGATATAAAAAGATTAGCAAAAGAAATAGAAAATAAATATAATCTTAATTATTACGAAATATTACAAAGATATATGTTTGAAAGAGTATTAGAAAGAATCTCTGTATCTCGTTATCAAGATAATTTTATCTTAAAAGGTGGATTATTACTATCTGCTATGTTTGGTATTGGTAATAGAATGACTAAAGATATGGATGCTACAATTACGGGGATAGACGTATCAAAAAATAAAATGTTAAAAGTATTAAACGAAATATTAAGTATTAATTTAAAAGATGGTGTTAAATTTGATGTAGTAGATATAACTGATATTAGAGAAGATGATGAGTATGGTGGAAATAAATATCATATTGTAGGTAAATTACAAAGTTTAAAGGTTAATTTAGAAATTGATATATCTACAGGTGATAAAGTCACACCGAGAGAATTAAAATATAAATATCCTTTAATATTTGAAGATAGAACAATAATAATCAGTAGTTATAATATTGAAACAATATTAGCGTAAAAAATTGAAACAGTATTAAGACGTGGTGTATTTAATAGTAGAATGAAAGACTTTTATGATATATATTATTTCTTAACTAAATTAAGAAAAGAGATAGATATAAATATTTTAAAAGAAGCTGTGAATCATACATTTACTAAAAGGAATTCGTTTGAATATTTAAATGACTATGAACAAATTATAGATTCTATAATTGGCAATGAAAGATTAGAAAAATTATGGAATATTTATAGTAATAAGTATAAATACGCTAATGGTATAAATATTAATGAAATATTAAATTTATTGAAAGGTATAATCAAAAAATTAAATTTAGAGGAATTTAAAAGAGAATATGATATCAATGTTTAGATATATGACTAGTTTAAAGGCAATTTATGTAAGCCCTAATTGGACAACCGCTAATGCTGATGCAACCACTATGTTTACAAATAGTGGAGTATCATCAGTAACCACAGGCCAGTGTTAATAGAAAAATGTAATAGATAAAATATAAAAATTTACACAAAAATTACATATTCACTAGTAAACACATAGTTATATATGATAAAATGCTTTTGGAGGTATTTATGATAAAAGCAAATGATTTAAAAAAACAGTTTATTAAACAAAAAAACAAACGAGAAAAAGAAGTATTTTATGCCGATAATGGAATCTCCTTTGAAGCAAACGATGGTGAAATTATCGGTATATTGGGTCCTAATGGTGCTGGTAAAACAACATTACTAAGAATGATTGCTGGTATATTAGAACCAACCGAAGGAACCATTGAATTTGATGGCCTAAACTATAAAAATAATGAAATAGAAATTAAGGAGAATATTGCCTATCTTTCAGGTAATACCAAACTATATGATACATTATCAACCTATGAATTACTTAAAATGTGTGCGGAAATTTACGGAATAGATGATAAAAAAGCCGAAGAAAGAATCAAAGAAATAACAGATATTTTAGATATGCAAAACTTCTTAAATAGTAAAATAGGCAGTCTTTCAACTGGCCAAACCCAAAGGGTAAATATTGCGAGATGTCTAGTTCATGATCCTAAATATTATATTTTAGATGAAGCTACAACTGGATTAGATATTATCTCTAGCCAAATAATCTTAGATTTTATAAAAAGAGAAAAAGAAAGAGGGAAGACCATCCTTTATTCAACCCATTACATGGAAGAAGCTGAAAACATCTGTGATAGAGTAATCATGATTAATAAAGGTGTTGTCATAAACTCAGGTACACCTTCAAAAATAAAAGAAGATACCAATACCACTAACTTAAGAGATGCCTTTTTTGCTATGATTGGAGGTGTAACAAATGAAGAGTAATCTATGGAATATACTTAAAAAAGAACTTAGAGAACTATTTAGAGATAAAAAATCACTATCCATGATGCTTATCATTCCAATATTTATACCATTAATTATGCTTGGTATGTCAGCACTATTTGAATCACAAACCGAAAAAGATATTAATGAATATAACACTATTGGTTTTGCTTATAATTTATCAGAAGCAGAAAAAAATATTGCCAAAGAAATGGATATCCAAGTAGTTGAGGGTAAAGAAGATGAACTAAAAGAAAAATACGAAAATGGTGAAATCAATCTTTATGTAACCAAAGATGAAAATAAATATACTTTAAATATTGATTCATCAGATAACACAGCATATGCCCAAAATTTAACCGAACAATATTTTAATGCCTATAAAAGTTACTTGCAGCAAAACTATCTAACCCAAAACGGTGTTGATGCGGATAGTGTCTTAAACATCATAACCGTAGAAGAAAAAGCTTTAGAACAAGATAATTACTTTGCAGACTTCATCAAAAACTATGCCTTTTTATTCGTTATCATGGCTATAACAGTATCTGCAACTTATCCAGCAACCGACACAACAGCCGGCGAAAAAGAAAGAGGAACATTAGAAACATTATTAACCTTCCCAATTAAAAGTAAAGACATTATTCTAGGAAAGTTTTTGGGAGTAACCTTATCATCAATCATAACTGGTGTAATAAGTTTCATTCTAGCTATCATTTCCTTAGTCATTGCCGAGAATATGTTCTCAATATATGATGGCTTAGATATTATGTTCACACCGCTTAGTATTGTTATGGCCTTCATTATCATCATCGTATATTCATTCTTTATTAGTGGATTATGTATTTCAATCGCTAGTACATGTAAAACATTTAAAGAAGCTCAAAGCGCATTAACTCCACTAACATTCATATCATTATTCCCAGGTATGATTGCCTTTATGATAAGCATTACCACAACCCCATTGTTATCAGTAATACCATTTTTAAATTACTCATTAATCTTTACTGATATAAATGCAGGTAACGTAAACTGGCTAAACATTGCCTTAATGATTATATCAACCTTTATTTATATAGCAATAGTACTAGGATACATCATCAAGCAATATAAATCAGAAAAAGTATTATTTTCAAAATAAGTAGGTTCAAATGAATCTACTTTTTTTATTGTTTAAAAGGAAATAACAACGTTTTGTCGTATATTAATATATGAAGAAAGGTTTAGTAATAATCCAATTAAATATTATTACTTACGACATTTCTTACGGCATTTCTTATGACATTTCTTACGACATTAATAGAAAGTAAAAACAGGTGATTATTTATGTTAGATGTAATTGAAGATACTAGAAATGAATTTAAAATTAAATTAACAGATAAATTTGAACAAGAAGTTATTGCTTTTTTAAACACTGCTGGTGGAAATATCTTTATTGGTGTAAATGATAAAGGAAATATAATAGGAATAAATGGTGACATAGATTTACTTCAAAGAAAAATAAAAGATAAAATTAAAGATAATATCATGCCATCAACACTAGGACTTTATGATGTTGTAGTACTTGAAAAAAACAATAAAAAATATATAAAAATAGTAATTGCTCGCGGAAATGAAAGACCATACTATTTAAAGGGAATGGGAATGACTCCTGATAGTTGTTTTATCAGAGTAGGTAGCTCTATTCAAAATATGCCTAGTGAAATGATAAATAATGAATTTAGTAAAGAAGAACAATCTTTAATTTTAAAATCACTAGATAAAATACTATATTATTAAACAATATAAATTAGAAAAAGTATTGTTTTCAAAATAAGTAGATTCCAAAAAGTATCTGCTTTTTTTGATTTTTTCAAAAATTATAGGCAAATTTAGTATATAATTGTTTGCGAATATAATTTTTTGTTCTATACGGTATTGGTGAAATATATATTAATAACACACCAAAGAAAATAAAAACAGATGACATAATTTCTATTTGTAATAATGAAACATATTATATAAAAGGAATTAAAAATTTAAATATTATAGAGGTGCAAAAAGAAAAAAATTGAATTATAAAATACTATTTTGCAATAATTTTATATATTTTGTTATAAAATATTATTGAAAATATATTATAGTTATGATATATTTAGATTAAAGCAAGTGCGAAAGACGGAAATAAATTTTGCTATTACAGAGAATCTCTGTTTGGTGTAAAGAGATATAGCAATTTATTTTGGATCACTTTCAAGTGCTCTTTATGGATAAGATAAAGACGTTTTCACGCGTTAAGTGTTCAAGTGCATGAATATATTCATGAATTAAGGTGGTACCGCGGCTAGTTCGTCCTTATTGGATAACTAGTTTTTTTATGTAAGGAGGAATATAATGAAATTCAAAAAGCTTGAAAAAGGACAAATAAACAATATAGAAACAAAATATGTAAAAAAATGGAAACAAATGAATATATTAGATAAATGTAATGAAAATAAAACTGAAAAAGATAATTGGGTTTTTTATGATGGGCCAATATATGCCAATGCTAAACCGGGACTTCATCATGTATTTGCTAAAACAATTAAAGATTCTTTCTGTAAATACCAAAGTATGAGTGGCAAGAGAGTAATAAGAAAATTGGGACTTGATACTCATGGACTTCCTATCGAGGTTAATGTTGAAAAGAAATTTGGATTTAAGTCAAAAGCTGATATTGAAAAATTTGGAATAGAAAATTTCTGTAAAGAATGTAATGAAGAGACTATTTCAAACATCGACGAAGTTAACAAAGTTACTGATATGATGGGACAGTTTATTGATTCTAAAAATCCATATGTTACCTGTGAAAACAGTTATATCGAAACAGAGTGGTGGATTTTAAAAGAACTAGATAACAAAGGACTACTATACTACGGTAATAAAGTTTTACCATACTGCCCTAGATGTGGAACAGAACTTGCTTCTTTTGAAGTATCACAAGGATATCAAGAAGATACTGTCAACACCGTTATTGTACCTTTTAAGTTATTAAATGATGATACATATTTGTTAGTTTGGACAACGACTCCGTGGACATTAATGGATAATGTTGCCGCCTGTGTTAATGCAGATTATGAGTATTTAAAAGTAACATCTCATGGATATAAATTTATTGTTTGCAAAACTCTAGCAAATAAAGTATTAGGAGAAGATTATGAAGTATTAGAAACATTCAAGGGTAAAGATTTGGTTGGACTTAAATATGAGCAATTTTTACCTTTTGCCAAAGTTGATGGAAAAGCCTTTGAAGTAGTCGCTGATGACTATGTAACTGATGAATCTGGTACAGGTATTGTTCATATAGCACCCGCTTATGGAGAAGATGATAGCCGAGTGTGTAAGACAAAGAAACTTTCCTTTGCTCAAAGTGTCGATAAAGATGGAAAATACACAGTAGGTCCATGGACAGGTAGAGTAGTAACTGATAAAGAATTAGAATTAGATATAATTAAATATTTAAAGAAAAACGATAAATTATTTAAAAAGCAAAAAATAGTTCATAGTTATCCACATTGCTGGAGATGTAAACAACCACTTATATACTACGCTAAACCGGCTTGGTACATTGCTACCACAAAGCAAAAAAAGCAAATCATAGATGCAAATAAAACAATTAATTGGTATCCAGATTTTGTTGGTGAAAAAAGATTTAATAATTGGCTAGAAAATATGGTTGATTGGGGAATATCTAGAAATAGATATTGGGGTTGCCCAATGCCAATATGGACTTGTTCATGTGGCCATTATGAAGTAATTGGCAGTGCTAAAGAATTACAGGAAAAAATAATTGAAGACAGCGATGTATCTAAAATGGAATTTCATAGACCATATATTGATAATCTGCACATTAAATGTCCAAAATGTGGCAAAGTTATGAATCGAATTACAGACGTTCTTGATGTTTGGTTTGATAGTGGAGCTATGCCTTATGCCCAATATCACTATCCATTTGAAAACAAAAAATTATTTAAAAGTCAATTCCCAGCTGACTTCATAGCTGAAGGTGTCGATCAAACTAGAGGTTGGTTCTATGTACTTTTAGTATTATCAACACTTATTAGTGGTAAAGCATCATACAAAAATGTTGTAGTTAATGACATGATGTTAGACGCCAATGGTAAAAAAATGTCTAAATCTGTTGGCAATATAATTAAACCTGAAGAAATAATGAAAGAATTTGGAGCTGACACAATAAGATTTTATATGATGTATGTATCCCCAGTATGGACACCGTTGAAATTTGATGTTGAAGGTGTTAAAGAAGTATATTCAAAATATATTTCTACATTTAAAAATGTATATTCATTTTTTGAAATGTACGCTAACGCCGATAATCTTAATCCAAGAGAATATTATATTGAAATTAAAGATAGAGAATTAATCGATAAATGGCTTTTATCTAAATTAAATAAATTAATTAAAAACGTTACCAAAGCTTATAATGAATATGACTTAAATAAAGTAACTAGACTTATTTTACCTTTCTTAAATGATGATTTATCTAATTGGTATATCAGAAGTAATAGAAGAAGATTTTGGGATAGTGAATTTTCATTAAGTAAAAAAGCTGTATATTTAACAACTTATGAGGTTTTAGTTGCATTGTGCAAATTATGTGCTCCTATAACACCATTTATGACTGAAGAAATTTATACAAAGTTAACGGGAAAAGAATCTGTACATTTAGCGGATTTTCCAAAATATGATACTAAATTAATAAATGAAAAAATTGAAAATCAAATGGATTTAGTTAGAGATATTTGCTCATTAGGAAGATTTTCTAGAGAAGAAGCTGGCATAAAAGTAAGACAACCAATAAGTGAAATAATTATTCCAAAATCTACTAAAAAAATCATCGGAGATTTAGATTTCATAATCAAAGAAGAATTAAATGTAAAACATATTGATTACAGTGATGATATGACAGAGTATCTAGATTATATAGTTAAACCAAATTTTAAAATATTAGGTAAAATATTAGGCTCTAAAGTAAAATTGCTTTCAGAAGTTTTATCAAGATTAAATAACCAAGAAATAGAAAAAATAAGAAATGATAAATTAATTGTTAATCTAGATGGTGAAGACTTTGAAATAACTGAAGATAAAGTCATTATAGATATCAAAGTTAAAGAAGGCTATGAAGCTACAAGTGATAATAAAACTGTTGTTGTTTTAAATACGACCCTAACGGAAGATTTACTTTTAGAAGGTTTAGCTCGTGAATTTGTTAGAACTGTCCAAAGTTTAAGAAAACAATTAGATTTTGTAATTACAGATCATATAATTATTTACTATAACAGCAGTGACAGAATAAAAAGTATGATTGATAAATATGAAAAATACATCAAAGAAGAAACTTTATCTAATGAAATAATATCTGATAAAGACATAAAAAAAGAATATACATTAAACAGTGAAAATGTCTTTATAGATATTAAAAAAATATAAGAATAAAATGTGATAAAGTGGGTTCAAATGAATCTACTTTTTTACTATAAATGTTATAATAGTAATAATTACAAATGGGGCGATATTATGAATAACAATTTAAAAACATGGAGATTTGCTTATGATAATGATAACCAAATTAAAAGAGTATTATTAGGTTGGCAAACTGCCACAACTTATTTATATAATGAAAAAAACACTCCAAATAATTATGAAGAAGTATTAGTTTTTGATAATGAAAAGAAGGCCTGCATAACTAAAACATTAAAAATAATAATAACAGAATTTAAAAACATCGATGAAAATCTTTCTAAATTAGAAGAACATGATTTTGTAAATTGGCAACAAACTCATATAAATTACTTTAAATCAGTTAATCCTAACTTTGATGAGAATACTAAAGTAGTATTCAAAATATTTGAAGTAAAAGAAAATTTAATTGAAAAAAGGTTAGAACTTGCTAATAAAATAGCAAAAGCTAATCAAGATATCTTTGGAAATATTTCAAAAATAGAAGAGGTAAATGCTGGATTTAATAATAGCATCTTTGATGTGAATGATACATTTATTATTAAAGTTTGTGATAACATAGAAAAAGAAAAATTGTTTGATACTGAAGCTAATTTCTATAATTCTAATAAAGATAATAATAGTATTCCAACATTATATAAATTTGATAAATCTAAAAGTGTTATACCTTATGTCTACGAAATAATAGAAAAAGTAAATGGCAAGACAGTTTACTATCATTGGTATAAAATGAATGAACAAGAAAGAGAAAAATTAATTCAAAAAATTGTGAAAATATTACAAAAAATACATTTAAAAAATTATCCCGAATATAACTGGAGCGAAAATATAAAAAATAAAATATTAGATAGTTTCAATCAAACTACTGACATGTTTAGGGAAGAAGAAAAAGACATAATTTTAAAATCATTAGATAAATATGATGAAATATTATCAGATAATAAATTTTCATTAATACACAATGATTTGCACTTCGACAACATCCTAATAGATAATAATCAAAATGTAAAACTAATTGACTTCAATGATTCTATAATCGCTCCATTTGATTATGATTTGAGATTACTATATATGAGTGCAGAAACTCCGTGGAAATGGGCTAACATCGAAATGGATCCATATCAAAAACCAGAAGATTATAAACATTTATTTGAATACATAAAGAAATATTATAAAGAGTTAAATAACATTAAATACCTAGATGAAAGAATGTTAGTATATAGAATATTAGATGACTTTAAACTATTACCACGTTTTAGAGAAACAGAAGCCAAAGATAGAATCTTGTTAAATAGTAAAAAGTTATTAAAAAAGTTAAAATAAATATCATTTAATAATTAGTCTTTGATATAAACGAAAAATCAAAGACTTTTTAATTTTAATATAAAATACAATATGAGTTACACCTCAAAAGAAATTAAAAGACTAAAATTTGAAGAATTCCTTTGGACAATTTTGCCATCATTTCCCTTTTAAATATATATAAAGATAAAGTAGGGGAGGAATATGTAACCACAAACCAAGAAATATATCAAGATAAATCAAATAAAATTTTTGAAATTAAATTAATAGTAACCTTATTAATTTATATTTACTTCTTTATTAGAAATTATAAAGTCTTAGAAAAAACTTCTTGTCATAAAAAAAGATTATTAGGGAGTTGTTTTTTTATTGCTGATATATTATTAATATACTTTTAAACTCATCAAGACTCGTTTGACAATTCCTAAACATTATACTTTTTCATTTTACAAAAAACGGCTTTTTTCAAAAAACGGCTGGGATTCTATTGACAAATATTCAAAATATAGTATAATTTATATTGTCTACTAATTGCGGATGTAGTTCAATGGTAGAACCCCAGCCTTCCAAGCTGATTACGGGAGTTCGATTCTCCTCATCCGCTCCAGAGACGAATCTGCTCGAACTTTCGAGCATTATGATAAATATCAAATTCAGAAATGGATTTGATTTTTTTGTGTTTAAGAAAGTGAGAGTGATTTGTTAATGGTAAATGTTATTAAAAAAGAAAACCCAATTGATAATACTTTGAAAAAGAAATTAGAATTTATTTGTAGTTTTTGTAATACTACTCCTACTTTTTATAATGGTAGTATTAGAACAATTAAACATACAAATTTAATGTATGTCGAGCCTCATAGAGTGATTATTAAAGGCATTACTTTTTTAGTTTTTAATTATGATCCATATATTTATGAAGAAAATTTAAGTAAATGTATTCCTTTAAATAAATTTGAAGAATATTTAAAAAATATAAAGTAAATAAAAATAAAATCAGTCCATTTTGTTATTTTCAATATTAGAAATTTCTCTGTTTTAGGAAAATAATAAATAATTGTGAGTTAATAAAAAAAGCAAAAAAATTTTTTGACTATTTTTAGTATATTTTATTAGTATTATTTTTATATCAATTTTCGTTGATTTTAAAGGGCTTTTTTATGTTTTTGGAAAGAAAAAGTATCAGACAAAATATAAACTTTAGTATATACTTTTTGGGTATTGACAATATCAATAATACTGTTAAAATAATGTAAGCTAGGAAAAAGTACGCATGAAATACTGTCTTCGTATATTTTATCTAAACACAAGGGAAATTTCTCTTGTGTTTTTTCGTGTTGAAAGAAAGGACTGATGTTATGAACGAAGAAAAGAAAATTGCAGGTATTTATACACGAGTAAGTACCGAAGACCAAGCTCGTGAGGGCTTTAGTTTACCAGAACAAAAAGAAAGATTAGAAGCATTTTGTAAATGCAGAGATTATGAAATTTATGACTATTACGAAGATGCTGGTATTAGTGCGAAAACTGGAAACCACAGACCAGAATTTGACCGTATGCTAGAAGATATTAAGGCGAAGAAAATAAATACTATCGTTACATTAAAATTAGATAGACTTACAAGAAGTGTTTACGACTGGGAAAACATTATGAACTTTTTAGACCAAAACAATGCTTATTTGGACTGTGCAAATGATGAAATTAATACCACGACAGCTAATGGAAAATTAATTTCAAGATTATTAATGAGTGTAAGTCAAAATGAAATTGAAAGAACTAGCGAAAGGACAAAATCGGGACTTGTTGGAGCAATTAAAAGTGGTAATATTCCTAGCCAAACTCCATTTGGGTATAAAAGAGAAAATAAAAAATTAGTACCTAACCCACTTACAAAAGATATAGTTGTCAGAATGTATCAATTGTACTTTGAAGGAAATAGCTATCAGAAAATAGCCAATATTTTTAATAAAGAAAATGTTGGTAATAAAAAATGGCGAGATAGTACCATATTAAATATGATAGAAAATCCCATTTATAAAGGCGATTTCATACATGGTAAAAGAACTAACCACCCCACTTATTACGAAAATGTTGTTGAGCCTTTAGTTAGTAAAGCAATGTGGGAAAACTGTCAAGTTCAAAAGAAAAAGAACTCAAGAAATTATATGAGAAACTTAACTTATATCTTTTTACAAAAACTAAAATGTCCAAAATGTGGAAGAATTTTAGGAGGCAGAGCCTCATACAAAAAGAAAGCTGATAAATATTATTATTACTATGGGTGTTGTGAGTGTAAAAACAATATCAAGGAAGATAAAATAGAACAGTCTATCTTACATCTTTTAAGTGATATTTTAGAATACGATTCTGTTGTTAATAATTTCTTTTTACCAATGCTTAAAAATAAATTAAATAACCCTAAAGAAGAATTAACTAAAGAATTAAAAGCCCAAGAAAAGAAAAAAGATAGAATTAAAGAGGCTTATATAAACGAGGTTTTTACCATTGAAGAATACAAAAAAGAAAGTGCTATTATTGATGAAAACATTAAGAATTTAGAAAGACAATTACTAGAACAAAATCAAGTTGATGACCTAAATTTTACAGAAGAAGATATTTTAATTAAACGTGACATAGATTTTATTAACCAAATAAAATTACCAAATTTATATAATCAAATTGAAATTACTTGGAAAGATTTATCACGTGAAGAAAAAGCCCAAATTATCACAAATTATATAGATGATATTACTTTAAGATTAGATGTTGATGGCGACTATATTGTTAATGATGTAAATTTTAGAAGCACATTTTATAACGATTTTAAAAGTTTATATGACAAAGGTTTTATTGACTGGAAATTTATAAAAATGGACGTTGATGGTATTGGATATGTGAGAGTATCACAGTATCTACCACAAAAGCAAGTCGAAAGACATGTTATGAGATTAAGAGAATATTATGATGTTCACTACTATGAGGGAATACTAGATTTTGAAACAAAAATGTTTGATACCCAAAAACGAGAGGAAGATGAAATTGTTAGAATTTTCCCTTTAGAACCAATGGACGGTAAGAAAACTAAAATAAATATGGGAATGCTTGGTGTATCAAAAGATAGCGAAATAAGAGTTGAAAATGAAGAAGATTTATTCCATACGATACCACCAGAAGATATTGAATATAATGAGTATATTTTAATGGAGTGTGATAATAATGAGAAAGTTAACTAATATAGATATATTAAAAAATAATGTTGATACCATAAGCCAATATAAAGTATTAAATTATCTAAAAAAGCATCTTAATATTTTAAAATTTTCAATATTTTTATATGATAGAGATACCTTAAAAGTAATTGATAAAAATAATTGTGTCGGTTATTTTAAATATGATAAAGATATAAATGATGTAATATTTACCGAAGAATTATTAGAAGAAAACATAGACTTCGAGATATAAAAATTTCGGAGTTTTTTGTTTACTTTTTTTCTAAAAAAAGTAATAGCAAACGTGGCACGTTTTGTTTGCTTTAGCAAATGAAAGTGGCGATAGTTTGCATACAAAATTATGAAAATAATTGCTTACGTAGTTTGCAAATGTTTGAATAATTTTTCAAAGATAAATAAAAAGCCGTGCTTGTTATTTATCTTATAGTCTTATGAGTTTTATTACTTGTGTTTTACACTAGAATATTACGAATAAGACTAGCCGTTTCTAAGGTGGCTAACCTTAGCTCCCATATTTTGATGCCTTGCGTCAAAATATATAGGGAGTTAGAAATTTTGTCGTATCAAAATTAGTGTTAAAAGGAGTGTGATTTAATGCAAGAATTATCTTACTCATTTCATATAGGAAATGATAAAAATAAAAGTAAACGTTCAAGACAAGTAATGAAAAACAAAAATGTAAAAGATAATATATTTAATAATAATGCTATTCAAAATGCAAGAGCTTTATCAAAAGTAAATAAACATAATTTAAGAAAATACGATAATAACGTAGAGCTTATAACTATTCTTCGTGGTAGTAATAATTTATATGAAGATGTTAAAGAATTATATAAGCAAGAATTTGAAGAAGCTAGATTAGAATATAATAAAAAACAAACTAGAAATGATAGGAAAATAGATGACTACTTTACCCATATTTCCAACAATAAAAAATCGGATCTAGCTTGTGAAATTATCATTGAACTTGGCGATATGTTTTATTGGAAAGATAAAGAAGAAAATTATAAAAAGAAAATGAATTTAGTCTTTGAAGAACAATTATTAGATTTAGAAAATATTGTTCCAACTTTTAAAATAGCTTCGGCAGCAGTCCATTATGATGAAAGCTCCCCTCACTTACATATTGTAGGTGTTCCAATTAAAAATGGTCGAAAAAATGGTATGAAAAAACAAGTTGGTAAATCTAATATATTTACTAAAGATTCTCTAAAACTTATACAAGAAAAAATGAGAGTTAAATGTATTTCTTCATTTAATAAAGTCTATAAAACTAACATGAAATTAAAAGCCAAAGAGTTAGGAAGAAATGAAGATATACAAGTTCAAAATATGAAAAAATATTGTGAACTAAAAAAGCAAAATGAAGCCAATAAAAAAAGATTAGAAGATGTTAATCAAAAATCTAATGATACCATTAAAAAATCTAATCAAGTAAAAGAAATCATTAATAATTTAAAACCTACTCTTATCAACAAAGAGAATTTTACCATAAATCAAAATCAGCTTAACGAAATAAACAACTACATTGAGCAAGTTAATAATAATGTTAGTGATATTAAAAATGTATATGACTTAACGGTTATACTTAATGATTTTGAAAATGATTTACAAAATCATGATAAGCAAGTACAAAAATTACAAGACACCATTGATAAACAGCAAGAGGAAATACAAACTTTAAATCTGAGAAATAGAAACACCAAATACCAGTTAAACTCTAAAAATATGGAAATTAAAGAATTAAATAAAAAAATATCTAAACTAGAGCAAATAATTCAAATTTGGCAAAAATTATGGCAAAAACTTTTAGACTTTTTTCAAGATAAATTTTATAGTTCAAACCACAAAGATAAGATATATGAAAACGTAATTTCTGATATGCTAGATAAAGATATTTTAAATAATGAAGATATTAATTATATTGAAAATGGCTATACTGTTTCAAATGAAAATGATAGTTTAGAAATGTAATTCCAACTATCATTTTAAGAAATCACTAATATCTCTATCAAATAAAACTACTACTTTTAAAAATAGTTTAATAGATATAGGCTTTGTTTTATCAAAACTTTCAAGTCTTTTATAATATTCATGACTAATACCAAGTAACTCTGCAATAGACTGTGAAGAATAAGGGTTTTTCATATTATTTTCTTTATAATAATGTTTATATTCATCATATAAATCTTTTCTTATTCGTTTTATATTTCTACATATAGTTGCTTGATAATCAGACAAATTAAAGTTTTTCATCTTTTCTTCTAGCTCTTGAAAAGTCGGCGTTTTTGTCATCTCATCACCTCATACTAAAATTTTCTCACAAACGCCATTTTAAAAAAGTAAGCTAGTTTTACAAAAAAGTAATTTATTTTTACTAGTAATATGATAAAATAAAAATAACCCTATGCTAGAGTTATTTACGACTATCTACTCGAGCCTTTAGATTAAAGTTACGTTCTTTAAATAATTCTTCAGGCTTTACATTGAACACTCGGCAAAGTCTCTCAATGTAATCAGTAGAAGCATTTCTTTTCGCATTTTCTATTTGCGATAAATAGCCTTTATCAGAATTCATCTGTTGGGCTAAAGTATCTTGCGATAATTGACGTAATTGGCGAAAATATACAATGTTTTTACCTAACAAAATGCTTGTTCTATTAGGCTCTAATTTTTTGTTTATTTCAACCACCTCACAATCAATAATCACTATTATTATGGTAAAAGGAATTGAAAAATATGTAAATTAGACTATATAACAACAAAGTCTCCTCTAGTATAGGGCTTTTTAATAGAATAGAAAGGAACTTTATATGAGGAAAAAAAGTGAAGAAAAGGACACAGCTACTAAACTAATAGATTTATGTATAATAAACGAAATTAACGAATCAAACCAATACATATTACTATTAGGAAAACAAGCAGAATTCTATCAAGATTATTTATTACATCTAGAAGATACAAAACCTTTTTTCTTTCAAAAGAAAAAATTAAAAAAGCACCAAGAAGAAATAGATAACTGTCAAAATAAGATTATGGAATTATACAAAAAAATGGAAGAAGAAATTGATACTGTTTATGAAATGCAGAAAAGTTTAAAAAATAAATAACATTTTGCTTTTAAATAACATTAAAATATATCACACGCAATTTTATAATTTAATATTTATATGTTATAATTTAAGCAGAAACTTAAATTGTATTTTTGTTGATTGGAGGTAAAATAAATGAAAAGAAAAATTTTTTTGAGTTTTAGGCCTGAATTTTTTAGGCCAATATTATATAACATGAAAATGTATGAATATAGAAAAAGATTTTGTGATGAACCAACGACAGCATATCTTTATCTAAGCGCCCCTGTACAAGAAGTAATAGGCATAATGGAATTGGGAAAACCAATACATACAGCTGAAAAAATAGACGATTATAATAAAGGTTCTATTATATATGATAGAATTAAAAATTGCCTTAAAAATGGAGAAAAATTTGCTATTCCTATAGAATCTCTACAATTATTTAAACAGCCAATAAGTATAAATAAAATAAAAGAAATTGATAGTCATTTCAATGTTCCACAATGTTATTTGAATATTCAAAATTTTCCAGCAGTATATGAGTATTTAGAAAAACAAGAATTATATAATAAAGAATATATCAATTCTCACTCAAAATTATATGAAGACAATTTTTGTATGACCTGTAAGGAAATGGAAATGACAGAAGAATTTAAATTAAAAGATATTGAATATACCAAAAATAAGAAATATGATATAATTAAAGCGGGATACATAACGAGGAGGTCAAAATGAAAAATGTATATTATCCATTAGCAGGAATGAATTATATAATAGATGATTTAGCAGAAATTATAAAAAACAAAATGGACGGGAAAAAGGAAATTGTCTTATGGCTTTCGGCACAGGTTAATAGTTACCCACATGTCGGTACTCTAACCAATTTTATTTCAGCCTTTGCATTAGCTAAACATTTCAAAAAATATTATAATGTTCCAGTAAAAATAAAAGTTGAGCTTTTAGAAAGTGTTACTGGCGAAGAATTTATGATAGATGGAATTAAGTATTACAAAAATTTAAATATTGTTAAAGATAATAATGGATTAACAATTAAAGAAAAATTTTTCCCTTATTTTAAAGAGTTATTAGACAAATTAAGTAAAAAAGACAAAATAAATTATGAGGTATTATTTTTTTATGATTATCAAAAAAATCCATTAGTAAAAGAAGCACTTTATGAAGTAATACAGAACGAAAAAGAATTAAGATACACTTTAGATCCAAAAAATGGCGAAATTAGATTAAGAGTCCCATGCCCTAAATGTGGCTTAACAGAAAAACATCTTTCTAATACAAAAATTAAAGCTGTAGACAATAAAATTATTATAAATTCTTTTTGTCCAAAACATGGAAATTTTGAAGTAAAAATCGACAAAAATAGTAATGACAATTTTGATATGAATGTACCATTGCGTTATTTAGTAAAAATATTATATTTATTAAAGCAGGATAAAATTGATAATTCGTTGAATGTTATTGTTGATGGTGGCGATTGGTCTGGAATGTGGCCTTTACGAGTTTATATGGAACCATTGTTAAAAATGAAAATACATGATGTTCCAAGTATCATTTATACTCCAACGATATTAGATTGGTCAGGAAGTAAATTGTCAAAAAGAATGTACGTGGGAAATGAAGCGTACAGAGAATATTTAAAAGAAGGTCTAATTAATTATTCTGAATTTTATAATCAATATGGAGAAATCGGATTCGAAAGATTGTATAATGAAATAAATTCTTGGGTTTTATCTCCAAAGAAATTTATTCGTGATTACACAATAGAATATATTGATGCTATTTTAAAAGATGAAAAAATAAATTATATATAATATTCTAAAAACAAAACCGAAAATTTTGTTTTTTTATGCTATAATATTGAGAAAACAATGAGGAGGTATATATGAGTAATTGTATAATGTGTGCGTCATATCAAAAATTTTATAGTGCTTTAAAAAACTTATCTGACTTTATAAAAGCAGAAGAATTTTGCGATGTAGTTTCTTCCATTGATAGTTTTTTTTCTGAATTTAGAAATATAACATTTGTTTTGCAAAAATCATTAGATTCTTCCAAAAATAAGAAAATATATAAGCAATTAAGAGATCAATATTTAACCAGTGATGAATTAAAATGGCTTAACGATAAGAGAGCTGAAATAATTCATCAAAATCCCTTTAAATTAAATAAGCAAATAATGGTGAATGTATATTTTTATGGAAATAGTAATGAAATTATAAAACATAACTATACTTATGAAAATTGGGAAAATGCAAAACAATTAGAAAACGAAATTAAAGAGAAACTAAAAAAATTTAAAGCACCAGAAATATATTTGTCTATTATAATTAGATTTACTGAAAATGGTAAGGAAATAAATATTATTGATTTAATAAAGCATGGAATCGCCGATATGAATAGTTTTCTTACACAATTTAAATTATCCACCAATACTAACTGTCTTAAATGTGAAAATATGGAATTAAAAATTTCTGAAAAAATTAAAGAAATATACATATATGAATTATGTTTAGAGAGAGATTATGAATATATACCAAGCACCAATTTACTAGAGCCTAAATCTAGAGCAAAAATGTTAGGACTTAATAATAATATAAAAAAAAAAGAAAAAAAAATTCCAATAAATAACAACTTTTTTCAAGGTAATAATTTAAAAGATATGTTTAAAGATTTCATTTCACATCATATTCTTATTTATAAATTACAAAAACAACATATAATGCCTACTATGTTTATATTTTATAAAGATAAAACTTTTAAAATAAATTCCTTTTTGGCTGAATCAAAGGCCACATTTTATAGAGAAATAAATACCATAGCTACGCAAATAGAAAGAGAACATATTATTGGCATTTTTGTTGTTTGGGAAAGCTATGTATTACCTACTAATATTAATTTTAATGAAAGATATGAAGAACGAGTAAAACATTCAGAAAAAACTATACTATGTTTCTATTATATTGATAAAAGTTTAGAAGAAATATTTACCTTTGTTAATAGTGAAACAATTAAAAATGATATATATAAATCCATTAAAGAATCCAATTTTAACAGTACTATTAATCCACATTATCAACTTTTTTATTCAATAAGATATAATTTTGCAAAAACTTATCATAAATATTTAAATCTCAAAAATTTTAAATAATCAGACATATAGCATTGATATTTTTATTGTAATTTAGTAAAATATTAATAGATTTGATATTTATCAATCTTGTTTTGAGCAAAAGTTCGAGATAGGCTCGACTGTGGCTCCATTGAAATTTAAACTCACACATTTAAGTGTGGGTTTTTACTATGCTAAAATTTTAGTGTCAACGGATATTTTAAAAACTATTGACATTTTATAAATAAATGTTAGAATACTTATAATCATAAGAGCAAAGCTATGTGCATTTTAAAATTAATTTTCAAAAAAATTATTCCTTTATGCATAATCAATTATTTAAAATACATTATTAAACTGTTATAATATACAAAAGGAAGTGATATATACGTGATACAAGAACCAAACACTTGGAAACATCCAGATACACATTATTTAAAAGCTTTAGAAAACCCATGGTATAAAACATTAGTAAAATTAGAAAACTTGGTAACAACAGAAACAATGTATTTTTATCAAAAAAGAGGAATAATAACTATTCATCTACCTGTAACAACAGGATCTATCTCTAGCCCAATGGGCAGAGGAAGTGACTCCTTACCAGTAAAGATAAATATAGATGGTGTTGATACTTATTTAGCAGATTCAATGCAATTTCTATTAGAATATGGTTGCCGATTAAACGAAAAAGGAGTTTATTATATCATGCCAACGTTTAGAGGTGAAAAAGCCGATGAAAGACATTTATGCCAATTTTATCATAGCGAAGCCGAAATACCTGGAAAATTAGAAGATGTCATGAAGCTAGTTAATGATTATATTAAATATTTGTCAAAACAAATCATCAAAAAAATGGGACATGAATTGGAAGAAAAGATAGGTGATATTTCACATATAAAGAAAATTGCTAATTATGATGGTGAATTTCCACAAATAACATTTGATGAAGCAGAAAAAAAATTAAAAAAATTACATTCCAAAGACATAAAAAAGTATATTGAATATGAAAATGGCTGGCGAAACATAACAAAAAAAGGTGAAAAAGAATTAATAAAATTATATAAAGGAATTGTTTGGGTTACTAATTATGATGAACTTGCAGTACCTTTTTATCAGCAAACTGATCAAAATATTAAGGGGACAGCTAGAAACGCAGATTTGTTAATGGGAATCGGTGAAACGGTTGGTTGTGGTGAACGACATTATAAATATACTACACTAAAAAAATCATTACAACAGCATGAAATCAATGCCAAGGAATATGAATGGTATATAAAATTAAGAAAGAAGTATCCAATGCAAACTTCAGGCTTTGGAATGGGAATAGAGAGATTCTTAATGTGGGTATTAAAAGCAAAAGACATAAGAAACATGCAAATATGTTTAAGATTTAATGGAGAGAATATATTACCATAGGAGCTTATAAATGAAAGAATACGTTGGTAAAGAATTAATAATAATGGCATGTTCTAACTGCAATATAAAATGCTCGCATTGCTATATTAGTTATAAAGGTAATCGAACATCAGAAGAACTTCTAGAATTAGTTAAACATTTAAAAGGAAGATATCAAATAAATATTAATGGTGCTGAAATTCTAACAAACCCAGAATATTTAAAATCTTATAAAGAAATTGGGCAACAATTCGTTCTTACAAATGGAAAAGCAATTTTGATAAATCCAAATATTATTAATATTTTAAAACATAATGGAATAACATCAGTTTCGATTTCTTATCACTTTGGAATTCAAGATGAACTTTCACCAATCAAACTTTATGATTTAGATAAAGCCATAAATATAATTAAAAAAAGCGGTTTAGAATTTCGACTTTTAACAACAATTACTTCTGATAATTATAAATTAATTCCATATATGTGTGCTAGAGCTTATAGTATGGGAGCACGAGGTATAAAGTTTACTAATTTCTTAAGACAGGGTAATGCTAAAAATTTAGATAATGCAAACATATTAACAGATCAAAAAATAATAGAAGTATTTAAAAAAATAATGGAAGTAAGGCAAAAATATGATATAAATGATTTAATTATAGAAAGATGTGGAAGTTTTGGTAAAAATCCTTTATCAAAGCATGACAATTTTTATTGTGATTGTATTACTGATTCCGTAGTATTGACTCCGGATAATAATATTTATCCTTGTGTGTTTTTAGCACAACCAGGTTTTGAAATTGGAATATTTGAAAATGGAATTATCAAAATTGATGAAGACTTTATTAATAATCACAAACAATGTTTAGCTAAAAGCATTTGCAATGAAAAAGTAAAAAAACTAGTAAAAAGGAGATGATAAGTATGAAAAAAGTAAAAAAAGAAGATTTAGATAAATTAAGCTATACAGATTTTGTTTCATTAATATGTGAAGAAAATAGACCATCAGGAGGAAAATTTACAATTAGAGAAATAGCAAAAAATTCATTTATAACGAAAGATTCAAAAGTATTAGAAATTGGATGCACAAACGGATTTTCATCATTAGAAATTAATAAATTAACTAATTGCACAGTAATAGGTATAGACATCAATGAAAACAGTGTTGATAACGCAAAAAAAAGAATTGCTGAAAATGGCCTTGATTCAAGCAGAATATCCTTTGAAGTTGGTAATGCTGAAGAACTTCAATTTTCTGATAATGAATTTGACTTGATTATTTGTGGCAATGCCATGTCATTTGTTTCAAACAAAAGTAAAGCCATTGAAGAATTAAAAAGAGTATTAAAGCCAAACGGTTTTATTTCAATTGTCCCTATATGGTACAAGGATATACCAGATAAAAATATTATTGACAAAGTCAACGATGAATTAGGTTTTCAAATCAATTGTACTTTTGAACAAGACTGGAATAATTATAATAAATGGAATTTAGAATTATATTACAAAAAAGACTATAGTTTTGTAAAAAGAGCCAAAGCTGATATTGAAAGATATGTTGACAATATGATTGATAATAAACCACATCTAGACATATATAATGAAGAAGAAAAAAAGGTCATAAAAAACAGATGGGAAAGAACTATGGAAGTATTTAACGACAACTTAAGTTTAACTAATTTTTCAATTATATTATTGCGTAAAAATTTAGTGAAAGAAGAAGAGGAGCTATTCATAATAAACCAAAACTAGATAAATACTAATTAGGAGGAAGGATTTTATGGAAAAAGCACAAAATAATGAATATGAAGTTAGAAAAATAAAATTAAAAGAATTAAAAAAGGAAATGGTGGTTTATAAGGACAAATATGATAATATAATTGATTTAAATTTAATTGAAGATTTGCCGGAAGGACAACATGTTAGAGTTGCTGGAAGAGTTGTTTCCAAAAGATCTTTTGGTAAATTAATGTTTTTAAATTTATATGATGTAAATGGAACAGCTCAAATATCAGTCGCCAAACAAGATTTAGGAGATGATTTTAATTTATTTAAAAATAATATTGATGTTGGTGATTACATAGGTGTTGAAGGTAATATTTATATCACAAAAACAGGTATAAAAACCATAAAAACAGATAGTGGTGAATTATTAAGTAAATCATTAAGACCACTTCCTGAAAAATATCATGGCATAACAGCCCCTGATATAAAATATAGACAAAGATATTTAGATATCATTTCTAATGATTCTACAAGAAAAACATTTCAAAAAAGAATTCAAATATTAAATGATATTAAAGATTTTCTACGTTCCAATCAATTTGTAGAAGTAGAAACCCCAATTTTACAAAATGTTGCTTCTGGGGCTAATGCAAAACCATTTATAACTAAACATAACGCTTTAGATGAGGACTTCTATTTAAGAATTGCTCCAGAATTATATTTAAAACAAGTAGTAGAAAGTGGTTTTAATAGAGTATTTGAAATGGGTAAAAATTTTAGAAATGAAGGAATGGATGCTTCTCACTTACAAGAATTTACTATGTTAGAGTGGTATGCAGCATATTGGGATTATTTAAAAAATATGGACTTTTTAGAGAGCTTATTAAAAACTGTAATTTCTGATGTTAATGGCAGTCTTGATGTTCAATACCAAGGACAAGTGTTTGATTTTAGTAAATTTGAAAAAATTAATTATTCTCAAACTGTTAGTGAATTATTAAATACTGACATTTTAGAATTCAAAGATGTCGAAGAAATAAAAAAACTATTAAAAGATAACCAAATTTTCTCTGATGATGATTTAGCAGATTTAACTTCTGTTACATCAGCTATTGATTTAATTTTTAAGAAAAAAATCAGACCTTATTTAATCCAACCCACAATTCTTTATGATTATCCAGCTTATATGATACCATTAGCTAGAAGAAACGACAATGACCCAAGAAAAATTGATATGTTTCAATTAGTAGTAAATGGCTGGGAAGTTTCAAAATGTTATTCAGAACTAATCGATCCAGAAATTCAAAGAGAAACGTTTATTCAACAGATGATTGATAAAACAAACGGTGATGATGAAGCAATGTCAATTGATGAAGATTTTATTTTAGCCATGGAACATGGAATGCCTCCAATGTCAGGATTAGGGTTAGGTATTGACAGGGTTGTTTCCATATTAACTGATGAACCTACTTTAAGAGATGTTATTTTATTTCCACAGATGAAAAAAAATAATCAAGCTCATCAAAAAGTTTTAAAAAAATAGATATTCATCAATAGTTTAGGAGGCAAGTAAAAGATGGATTATAATCAATTAGTATCTTTAAAAAAATATATTTGTTCTGATTATATTAATTATTATAAAGAAAAAGGTTATGATGAGGCACCATCATTACCACTAGATTATAAAGAAGATATCACTTTGGATTTTACCACTTGTACTATTTGTAGAGCTAAAGAAAATATTAGAAAAGGAAAAAGAGGAAAAGATTATGTTATGATTCAGCCAGCATTACGTAACACTCATATAGATGTTTTAAGTAATATGCATGATGAAGATTTCTTTTTTTCCTTTTTTTCAATGATGGGTGGCTTTAAATATTATTCTAACAATTCTGAAGCCAGTGTTGAATTTAGTCAAATAATAAAAAATGAATTTGATTTTTTAAAAAAATACATGAATAATATTGTACTAACTATTCCAATACAATATAAAAACAATTTAAAAATAGATGATGAAACTATGTCATATTTAATACATAATGGTTGTAAAATTGTGCTTTCTGAAAATGATGAAAACAATTTAAAATGGAAATATGGAATTTCCAATGTTGTTGGTTATGGAACAAGGTGGGAAATTTCAAATGGTGGAGATTTAGTAAATTGGGGAAATACAATTAATGTTTTCGTTAATAGCAAACCATTTGGTGTTGATTTTGGAGGAGGAGTCGAATCTTTAATTTATGCCTATCTAAAGTTAAAAAAATCCATTTATGCAAATGATGCTATGACAGATATGACCAAAGAATTTTGTGAAGAAGACACAGTAAGAGAAAAAATTATTGATTGTATTGTTTCATCAATGTGTATTATTTCAAATAAGAAAAAAATAATTTTAAGAGATAAATACATTTTAGAAACTTATATGCGTTTACTTTATTCATTTATGATGATAACTAATCTTTCTGAAGAGGATATTTTAAAAATTGTTAATGATATTAATCAAAAGAATATTAAATTTTTACAATTAAAAAATATGACAGAAATTTTTGCAACTTATTTACACAAGGCAAAAAGAAACTTTGACATAATTCTAAATAGTGAAAATATAAATACTGTTTTAAAATTATTTGATTTCTGTTATAATGAAAGTGATAATAATTGGATGAAGAAAAAAAGAATATTACATAATCACTGTGCCAAATATTTTGTCAACTTATCAGAAGTGGATTTATTAGCCCTTCAAAAATTCAAAGAAAAGAAATTGAAAAAAGAAAGGAAATTAGTATGATTAAACCAAAAAAATTATGTAAAGGTGATACTATCGCAATTGTCAGTCTTTCAAGTGGAACAGCTGGAGATGCATTATTTAAACATAGGTATGAGCAAGGAAAAAGAAGATTGGAAGAAGTCTTTGGACTAAAAGTTGTCACCATGCCAAACGCTTTAAAAGGAAGTGAATATCTTTCTAAACATCCAGAGGCCCGTGCTAAAGATTTTATGGATGCAATTAAAGATAAAAATATAAAAGGCATTATAAGTAATATAGGAGGTGCTGATACTGTTAGGTTACTTCCTTACATAGATTTTGATGCAATAAAAAACAACCCCAAAGTATTTATGGGATATTCTGACACAACAGTAAATCATTTTATGATGTATAAAGCCGGTGTAACTTCATATTATGGACCATCAGTAATGGGAGAATTTGCTGAAAACTTTGAAATGCATGAATATACCAAAAAATACATAAATGAAGTACTATTTCAAAATAAAGAAAGTATTAAAATAACATCAAGCCCAAAATGGACTAGTGAATTTTTAGATTGGGCGAATGCAGAATATGATAATGTAAACAGAAAAATGAATGATGAAAAACATGGATATGAAATTTTACAAGGTCAAGGAAGTGTAGAAGGTTATTTGCTTGGTGGCTGTTTTGATGTATTTCCGATGTTTATAGGTACAGAGATATGGCCAAAAAAGGATGATTGGAAAGGGAAAATTTTATTTTTAGAAACTAGTGAAGATGAGGTTGAACCTGATTATATTGAATACTATTTAAGAAATTTAATAGCACAAGGAATAATTGATGAAATTAATGGAATCATTATTGGAAAACCACAAGATGAAAAATATTATGATGAATACAAAGAAGTGTATAAAAGACTTATTTCTGAAGAAGCAGGTAGACCAGATTTACCAATTTTATATAATGTAAATATTGGTCATACAGCTCCAATGTGCATTTTCCCTATGGGACAAAAAATAAAACTAGATCTTGATAATAAAGAAATCGTTTTTTTAGAAAAACCGATGAGTGAATAATTTAAAGCGTATAATTATTGTTTCAAGCCTTGCACATTAAAGTGTAAGGCTTTATTATAATAAATTAATTAATAATAAAAAACTAATATAAATGAAAAGTAATGTGATTAATTAAAGTGAATGAAAAGGAGCAACAAAATGAAACAAGAAAAGAAATACTATATATATGAAATGAATGGAGTAACTCTCCAAATAATATCAGTTATATTTTTAATTATTATGATATTTATAACTTTCTTTTTTTCTAATGAGATTATCATGACTGATAAAAATTTTGAATTAATATTTTTACTTATCATTCCATATCTAATTCTCCACGAATTACTTCATAGTATAGCTTACGTTATTAATGGTGCCAAATTCAAAAACATTACCTATGGTGCTCATCTAGAAAAGGGGATATTATGTTGTTTATGTAAACAAAATGTGAGTAAAAGAAATATCTTAATTTCTTTACTATTCCCATTCATCATAATTGGTGTTATTACTTATATCATAGGAATTCTTACAAACAATACTGTCTTAATTTGGTTGTCTATTTTAAATATATCAGGATGTTCAGCTGACTTAATCATGTTTTTTGATCTATTAAAATTAAAAGACTTTGAATACTCAGAATACGATAATCCAATGGCTTTCGGATTATACACAAGTAAAGATTTAAGTAAAACCAAACTATTTGGTCTAAAATATATTAAACAAACAAACGAATTAGAAAAACACAACTTAAAAAAAGTAAACATCAGTAAAACCAGTATAATAATTTTCATCATATTTATGGTTTTAATATTAATTTATTAAAACTATTTAGTAAATAAATATAATAAACAAGTTATTGTTAAATCATCATTTGGAGAATGGCTTAACTTAAAAGATATAGAAACGCTATCAAAATACCAAGAAAAAATCCTGAAAATAGAATTAAAAGGATTAAAAATATGGAAAAATATATTTATATGTAATATGGACAATAAAGAATGCGATGATTATGATGATGAAAAATCAGAAGAAAATATAGAGATTAAATGGTGAAATCACATTTTAATTGATTATGAAAGGTTATCAAAAGATAATCTTTTTTGTAAAATTTTTCCAAAAACAAAAAAATTATTCAAAAGAACAAATGTTCGTGATAAAATATAATTGGTGATATAAATGGAGAAGACTTATATATGTATCGATTTAAAAAGTTTTTATGCTTCAGTAGAATGTGTAGAAAGAGGATTAGATCCTTTAAAAACAAACCTCGTTGTTGCCGATGAAGAAAGAACAGAAAAAACCATTTGTCTTGCCGTAAGCCCATCATTAAAACAGTATGGAGTAGGTGGTAGAGCTAGACTATTTGAAGTAATATCAAAAGTAAAAGAAATAAATAAACTAAGAAAAAAACAAAATAGTTATAAACCATTTACTGGTCAATCCTCTAATGATGATGAATTAAAAAAAGATAAAACCAAAGAATTATCTTTCATAATAGCTAAACCCAGAATGGCTCATTATATAAATACATCAGCCAAAATCTATAGCATATATCTCAAATATTTATCAAGTGATGACATATTCGTATATTCAATTGATGAAATATTTGCCGACATAACTAACTATTTAAAATACTATAATCTTGCCCCAGAAGAACTTGTCACCAAAATAATTAATGACATTTATAAACAAACAGGTATTACTGCCACCGCTGGCATAGGGACCAATTTATTTCTAGCTAAAGTTGCAATGGACATCGTTGCCAAACACACAAAACCAAACAAATATGGAGTTAGAATAGCTAAGCTTAATGAAATAACTTATCGAAAACAAATATGGTATCATAAACCAATTACCGATATTTGGCGGGTAGGTAAAGGAATAGCCAAAAGATTAGAAAAGTATGGCATCTATACCATGGGAGATATTGCTAGATGTTCTATTCAAAACGAAGACTTACTTTATAAACTATTCGGTATAAATGCCGAACTATTAATCGATCACGCTTGGGGATATGAGCCATGTACAATAGAGTCTATAAAATCCTATACTCCAAATAATAGATGTATAACTTCAGGTCAAGTACTTGATTGTCCATATAATTATAAAGAAACTAAATTAGTTATCTGTGAAATGGCTGATTCACTTGCCCTAGACCTTACCGCTAAAAGCCTTGTCACAGATAAACTAACCTTAACCATTGGCTATGACATTCAAAACATAAATAATAATTATGAAGGAGAAATAACCACTGACTTTTATGGAAGAAAAATCCCCAAACATGCTCATGGGACCATAACCTTAACCCATAAAACATCATCTTCCAAAATAATTATGAATGCTTTAATAAAACTATATGATAAAATTATTAATCCCAAACTATTAATCAAAAGAATTAACCTAACCGCCATTGATGTAACAGATGAAAAATTAGAAATTCATAAAACAAAATATCATCAACTAGATTTATTTTCAGATTCAGAAAAACAAACTAACATCTTAGAAAATGAAAAAAAAGAAGAAGCAAAAGAAAGAAAACTCCAAGGAACCCTTTTAAACATTAAAGAAAAATATGGTAAAAATTCCATTTTAAAACTTATGGATTTAGAAAAAGCTGCCACCACTAAAAAGCGAAACGAACAAATAGGAGGTCATAATGCCTAACTATGATGATATTATAAATATGCCTCATCATGTATCAAAAAAAAGAAAACCAATGTCATTAAAAAATCGTTCCGCTCAGTTTGCTCCCTTTTCGGCCTTAAAAGGTTACCAAGAAAAAATAAATGAAATCATTAGAATAAATAACAAAAAAGCAAATAAAAAATCCAAAAACTAATATATTGAATAGCCTACTTTTTTATGTTATCATTTAAAGTGTTAAGTAAATAATAGGGAGGCTAAATATGGAGTATCTAATTACGTTTATCGAAGGAATCGCTTCTTTCATCTCACCATGCATATTACCTGTAATTCCAATTTATATTTCTTATTTTGCTACCGAAAGTAAAAGCATGAAAAAATCCATCATTAATTCATTAGGCTTTGTTTGCGGATTCAGTATAATCTTTATTCTCTTAGGTGTATTTGCCGGTACTTTTGGCAAATTTGTTCATGAGTACACAGATTATATTAATATCATCTTTGGAATATTCTTAATCATAATTGGTTTAAATTATATCGGTGTCTTATTCATCAAATTTTTAAATAAAACAAAAGGCACAAATCAAGAAAAGAAAAATTTAACATTTATAACATCAGTATTATTTGGAATAATCTTCTCATTATCATGGACCCCATGTGTCGGTGCCTTTTTATCATCCGCTTTAATATTAGCTAGTACAACCGGCAGTGTTTTAAAAGGCGCAACCTTATTATTAATCTATTCTCTAGGACTTGCCATCCCGTTTATTGTAACAACCTTATTCCTAGAAAAAATGAAAAGCACCTTTGACTTCATAAAGAAACATTATAATATCATAAACAAAATATCGGGAAGCATCTTAATTCTAAGTGGAGTTTGGTACACCATCACAGGAATTATCGGCATAATTGGTTAGGAGGTATAACATGAATAAAAAAGTAAAATTAATAATTGAAATCGTAATTTTTATAGCTATATTATGTGCATTCACCGGCATCTATTATTTTAGTCATAGTAACTTAGAAGAACCAGAAGAAGCTGCCAATGTCGGAATAGTTAAAGTCACTGATGAGAACTTTTCAAAAGAAGTTTTAAGTGCCGATAAACCAGTTGTCTTAGAATTTACATCTAAATCCTGTCCACCTTGTGTAGCTATGTTAACTACATTAATAGATATTGCCAAAAATAATGAAAATATCAAAATAGCAACCGTTGACATGGATGATAGTGAAAATGATGAAATCATAGAAAAATATGAAATCAGCGCTACTCCAACACTCATAATATTTGAAAATGGCAAAGTTAAAGAAACATTAGTTGGAGCCGTAAATGAAGATAAAATAATGGATGCCTTAGGAAAGTAGGAAATATATGAAAAAAATAGATAAAAAGTTGATAGTATTTATAGTATTATTACTCGTAGCATTTGGCGTTATAGTTTTCTTAATCGATTCTAAAAACACCAAAACCTTAACCTGCACAGCCGAAGGCACCTCATCTAATATTAAAACAAAATCAAACCTAGAAATAAAAGTCAATAATAAAAAGATAAAAGATATGGTATTTACCGTTAATATGATTTTCCCAGAAGACCTTTTAGATCAAAGACAAAATTATGTTAATATGATAAGACAAACTAAACCTTATATGAGCGCCTCTGTAACCGATGATGGAATTAGATTTGTAACCAAAGAACATGGTGGTAGTTTCATAGGAATAGACACCACCCAAGAAATAACCATCTCCGAATTAAAACAAGTTTTAGAAGTGCAAGGCTATACATGTAAATAAAAGACAATCCTAAATCCTAGAATTGTCTTTTTAATTAATCTCATCAATAATTTCTAACCCAGTCATTTCACACGGAATATTAAATCTTTTTATATAACTTTTATCAAAATTTTTAAAATTGTTCATTCCAATATCATACACCTGCATATCCACACCATGTAACTTAAGAACAAAAACACTTTCTTTTGTATAAGCACCATAAGGATAAGCAAAAACCTTTAAATCTTGCTTTCCTAAATGCTTTTCAATCAAATCATAAGATTTCTTAACATCATCCTTAAGCTCTCTAACTGGTAGTCTATCATAAAACACATGTTTCGTACTATGACTAAAAATCTCAACCAAACCACTTTCATACATAATTTCACACTGTCTCCAAGATAAATACTTTTTACCATCAATCATCTTCCCAATATTATCCGTAACTATAAAAATAGAAGCCTTCACATTATACTTTTCTAAAATCGGGAAAATATATCTGTAATTACTATAATAACCATCATCAAACGTAATTAAAATCGGTTTATTAGGAAGTTCTTTCTTCCCGTTATAAGCATCATCTAAATCTTCAAACGATAAAAAAGTATAACCATTATCTAATAATGTTTTAATATTTTCTTCAAAACTTAAAGGTGTATTTATATAATTAAAATCATCCGGATCTTCATCAGGAACCCTCACCACAAAATCGTGATATAAAAGTATCGGAATATCTATATTTTCTCTTTTGTCTCTCTTTAAACAAATAACTCCAATAATAATTAAAACAAGAATAATTAATATAACTATCTTTTTCATAATCATCACCACTTTATCATATTCAAACCCTTACAAATAGTAACCATCCTTTTCCCAGCCTCATAAGATAGAGTAAAGGTGATAGAATGATTATAGTATTAATTATTTCACTTTTGTATCTTGTATTTGCTATATGTATTAATATTAATTGGATTCAAGATATTGCTTGCTATTTCGGTTATCCAATAGCTATATACCTTGTAACCTTTGTCGCTTTAATACCAGGCTTTATTTATATGTTCACACTTTTAAGCTTATTATTTATGAAAAAAGAAAGAAAACATTGTCAAAAAAACGAATGTGATGTAACCGTATTAGTACCCGTATATAATGCTAAAAAGACCATCAAAAAAACCATCGAATCTATTACATGTCAAAAATATCATGGAAAAATACACATAATTGCTATAGATGATGGATCGGCCGATGGTTCATTAGAATTATTAAAGAAAATAAACTGTGATAACCAAATAACTATATTAGAAACAAAACATAGAGGAAAATCCTATGCCTTAAACGAAGGACTAAAACATGTCCAAACAGATTATGTCATCACCGTAGATAGCGACACCACACTTCATCCGCTAGCACTAAAAAACATCATGAACAAACTAGTAAATTCAGAAGAAAAAGTAGTAGCTACTGCCGGAAGCATATTCGTCAAAAATGATCAAACAAACTTTGTCACTAAACTCGAGCAGTGGGATTATACCTTAGGAATTTTTGGCGTAAAACTATATCAAGGAAGCTACCATTCTACTTTAGTAGCCCAAGGTGCTTTCAGTGCCTATAAAACAAAACAAATAAAAGAAATAGGTGGCTGGAGACCATGCGTTGGTGAAGACATTGTCTTAACATGGAACCTACTATCAAAAGGTTATCAAACAAACTTTGCCAAAAACGCCGTTGCTTTCACCGAAGCCCCAGACACCTTCAAAGGACTATTTAGACAAAGAAAAAGATGGGCGAGAGGTATGATTGAAGCCTTTAAACAAACAAAAATCATAACCTCAAAAAAACTAAACCTAAAGTCAAAATTTTTAATGTGCATGAATATATTTTTCCCATTTGTCGACTTCGCACTCTTAATATTTATCCCTCTAGGACTCATCTCCTTACTATTCCATAATAATTTATTCATGGGCCTTCTAACTCTATTAGTAATATTACTTGGTATGATATTATGCTTAGTTATAGAAATAAAAAGACAAAATGTATTTAGAGAAATAGACTGTAAATTAGAAAAAAGAAGCATACTTGCATTCATTTTTTATGCACTATTTTATGCATTTATTCTCGCACCATTTTGTCTAACTGGATATATTAAAGAATTAGTAAATACTAAAAAAGAATGGTAATAACATAGATTACAAAGTGAAAATAAAAGACTATTAAAAAGCAACTAATAACTTTTAATAGTCCTTTTTATTATAATTTTTAAAACCCAAACTTGAATCAAAACTACCAATAATATATAATTTTATTAGAGGTGATAAACATGCATCAACAGTCACTATTTGAAATTCCTAAAAATGAGCCACTCGCATCTAGAATGCGTCCAAGAAACTTAACTGAATTTGCCGGCCAAACTCATTTAATAGGAGAGGGCAAACTACTTAGAAAAATGATTGAATCAGATAACATATCTTCCATGATTTTCTGGGGTCCACCAGGAGTCGGTAAAACCACATTAGCCAGAATAATTGCCCATGAAACAAAATCAGAATTTATCACATTCTCAGCTGTAACCTCAGGTATCAAAGAGATAAAAAAAGTTATGGAAGATGCCGAAAATAATAAGAGACTAGGTATCAAAACCATTGTCTTTGTCGATGAAATTCATAGATTTAACAAAGCTCAGCAAGATGCTTTCTTACCATTCGTTGAAAAAGGTTCAATCGTTTTAATCGGAGCCACCACCGAAAACCCATCCTTTGAAATCAATAACGCCTTACTTTCAAGATGTAGAGTATTTGTCTTAAAAGAATTATCTAGTAATGATATTTTAACCTTACTTAAAAAAGCCATTACTGATGAAAGGGGGGTTGGTAAACAAAAAATAAACATTAGAGAAGAAAACCTAAAAATAATCGCTAACTATGCCAACGGTGATGCTAGAAGTGCTTTAACTACCTTAGATATAATCATCACCAATGCTGAAGAAGATAAAAATGGCACTATTCAAGTATCTAAAGATATCATCGAAAATTGTATATCTAAAAAAGCCTTGCTATATGATAAAAACGGGGAAGAACACTACAACATCATCTCTGCCTTACATAAATCCATGAGAAATTCTGATCCTGATGCCGCTGTTTACTGGCTTGCTAGAATGTTAGAAGCTGGTGAAGACCCAATTTATATTGCAAGAAGAATCACAAGATTTGCCTCTGAAGACATTGGCCTTGCCGACACTAATGCACTAAACGTGGCTATTAATGTCTATCAAGCCTGCCATTTCATCGGTATGCCAGAGTGTAATGTTCATTTAACCGAAGCTGTCATCTATATGTCACTGGCCCCAAAATCAAATGCTTGTGATGTTGCTTATAGACTAGCCTCATCTGATGCTAAAAACACTTTAGCTGAACCAGTCCCATTAGTAATAAGAAATGCTCCAACCAAACTAATGAAAGACTTAAACTATGGTAAAGGCTATCAATATGCTCATGATACTAAAGAAAAACTTACAAATATGGAGTGCTTGCCACCATCTCTAAAGGGTAGAGTTTATTATAAACCAAGCATTCAAGGTAATGAAGCTAGATTCAAACAAAGATTAGAAAAAATCAAAGAGTGGAAGAAAACTCATAAACAAAATAATTAATTAGAAAGGAAATCTATATGAAAGAAATAGAATTAAAAGTAGAAGGAATGACTTGTGAAGGCTGTGAAAGACGCATCCAAAATGTCTTAATGGATATTGATGGTGTTGAAAACGCTAAAGCAAGTCACACGGACAAAAACATTAAAATCACATTAAATAAAGATGTTGACATAAATACTTTAAAAAAAGCAATCGAAGATTTAGACTTTAAAGTAGTAGAGTAGGTGAAATTATGAAAAGAATAATTTTATCTATCGATGGCATGACTTGCTCAGCTTGTTCAAATGGCCTAGAAAAATATCTAAATAAACAAAACGGTATCTATAATGCCTCAGTTAACTTAGTTATGGCAAGTGCTACCATTGATTATGATGAAAAAATATTAGATATTCCAAAACTAGAAACATTTGTCAAAAAAGCTGGCTTCAAAAGTCTAGGTGAATTTAAAGAAATAAAATTAAAAACTAAAAGTAAAAATGAAAAAACAAAATTAATCATCTTTACCATTCTAGCTATAATTTTAATGTATATCACAATGGGCCACATGTTAAACTTACCACCCATTCCTTATTTAGATCCGCATAACCACATATACCCATATATGATTACTTTACTTTTACTAACTATATCCTTCTTAATTTATGGATTTGATATTATCAAAAATGGTTATAAAAACCTAATCCACAAAACTCCTAATATGGATACTTTAGTTGGAATTGGTGTTATAACGAGTTTCCTATATAGTCTTTATAATATGTACCTAGTCTTTAAAGGTAATCATGATGCCGTAATGAATTTATATTTTGAATCATCGGCTATTGTTATTTACTTTATAAAATTAGGTAGATTCATCGATGGTGTAAGTAAAGATAAAACAAAAGAGGCTATTCAAAAACTAGTCACCATAACTCCAACTAAAGCCACCATCAAAAAAGGAAATATTTATAAAGAAGTAACTTTAGATGAAATCAAGAAAGATGATATTGTCATTTGTAAAGCCGGCGAAAAAATAGCTGCCGATGGTGAAATAACCTTAGGATCAGCTCATTTTGATGATTCATTTATAACCGGTGAAAGTAAACCTGTAAATAAAACTGTCGGTTCTAAAGTTTTAGCCGGTAGTCTAAACTATGATGGATATATTGAATATAAAGCTGAACAAATAGGCAGAGATTCGGCTGTCTCTGAAATAGTCAGATTAGTTATTGAAGCTTCAAGCACAAAACCTAAAATATCAAAAATTGCTGATAAAGTATCAGGTATATTTGTCCCACTCGTTATAATAATTGCTATCACAACTTTAATCTTGTACCTAATTATAACTAAAGATGTATCCAAATCTATCATAACCTTTGTTACTATTTTAGTAGTCGCTTGTCCATGTAGTTTAGGCTTAGCCACACCACTCGCAATTGTCGTAAGTGAAGGCTTATGTGCTTCCAAAGGAATTTTAATTAAAAAAAGTGAAATATTAGAAAATGCTTGTAAAGTAAATACAGTAGTATTTGATAAAACCGGTACACTAACATATGGAACACTTAAAATATCACAAATATATAACTATAGTAATTTAACTGATGATGAATTAATTATATTAGCTGCATCTGTCGAACAAAAGTCAAATCATCCGATAAGTAAAGCTTTCATAGATTATATAGAAAATAAAAAACTAATCAAAAAAGATGCAGAAAACTTTGAAAACTTACCAGGATATGGTATTAAAGGGAAAATAGAAAATGAAGAAATTATATTAGGTAACTCTAAATTATTAGAAAAACAAAACATCAAAAATAGTCATATAGAAGATGAAAAATCTTTAAAAAATCAAGGCAATTCTGTAGTATATATCATTAAAAATAATAAAATTATAGCCCTTATTGGTGTAAATGACATCATAAGAGAAAACTCTAAAGATGTTATTCAAATCTTAAATAAAAATAATATTGAAACAGTCATGCTTACAGGAGATAATAGAGAAACGGCTGAAAAAATAGCTAAAGAGTTAAGCATAACTAAAGTAATTAGTAATGTTATCCCATCCGAAAAAGCTGAAGTTATAAAAAAATTAAAAAGTGAAAATAGATATGTCATGATGTGTGGTGATGGTATTAATGACTCTCCAGCCTTATCTTTAAGCGACATCGGTATAAGTATTAAAAGTGGAACCGATATAGCTATGGATTCATCAGATGTAATATTAACCCAAAATAATTTAAACAGCATTTTAAAATTAATAAACATCAGTAAACAAACATTAAAAATAATTAAACAAAATTTATTTTGGGCCTTCTTCTACAACACACTTATGATTCCACTTGCGATAGGAATACTAAAACCAATAGGCATTAGTATAACTCCAATGATTGCCAGCATAGCTATGGTATTTAGTAGTATCACCGTAATTTTAAATACCTTAAGATTAAAAAAATCTAAATAAATTTATAATTTTCACACATATAACCATATTTTGTTGGACAATATTAAAAAAGATGTTATAATTATGTAGAAAAATAGTAGTGGAAAAAATGATAGAAAGGGATCAATTATATAATTGAGAGTGTGAGAGAGTATGAAGTTAGTTGCTGCCAAATGTCCAAGTTGTGGTGCAAATTTAGAAGTTAATCCAAATCAAGAAGCATTAAAATGTCAATATTGTGGTAGTGCCATATTAGTTGATGATGCCATTGCCAAATATAAATTAGAAATATCTGGTGAAGTAGAAATAAAAAACTTACCCAAAATAGAAAATTATTTAAACTTAGCTGAAAGAGCTTATAATGTCAATAACTATGATGAGGCTTATAAATATTATGGCAAATTATTGGAACTAGTTCCAGATGATACTTTAGTATTATTTAGATATGCATTATGCAAGACTATGTTAAATAATTTTATTGATTACCCATTAAATCATTTAACAGATTCTTTTAACGAAGTAGTAGAAATGTTAAAAGAAAAGAAAACATATGATGAAGATATCGAATCATATGTTAAAGAAATATTATGTGTTATAGATGAATCATTATATGCTACAAGAAAATATTATAATTCTTATACAATTAATGGTTCAGACCTTATTGAAATTCAAAAAAAATTAATTTCCATAATTAACTGTTATGAATCAGTACTTACAAATACTGATCAAAATAAACAGCATATTATCAAACAGTTGGTGTCAGTTTTACAAGATGTTCTTAAGGATAAAACATATAAAACCGGAACTTCGGTATATGGTGGTAATGTGCTTAAAACATATCAAATAAGTTTATCAAGCAAAATAGAGCTGAGTAAAAAATTAGCATATTATACAAGCTTATTACCAAAGACTGAAGTAAAAGTCGAATCTCCTAAAAAAAAGAAGAGTAATCATTCTGACATAAAAACTGGAATAATTATCTTTGATATATTTTTATGGCTATTAATTTTAGGAGCAATTATGAATCAATGGTTTGTGTCAGCTTTGATTACTTTACTTATTTTTATTATAATTACTTTCGATAAAATAACTGAAAAGATTTTTAAAAATGATTTAAAAAAGAAAAAGTATTTCCTTATAATCATGGTGATATTACTATTTATAACCATAGGTATGAACATTTAAAAAGATGAAGCCAAAAACTTCATCTTTTTAAGGATAATCATAACCTCCACCGTTGATATTACACCTTTTAAGCCTATTAATCCCCATTTTAAGTCCTTTTATAAGGCCATATTTTTCCAAGACTTGAAGCATATAATTAGAACAGCTAGGTTCAAATCTACATTTACTTCTAATACTTATTGGCGCAACCTTTTGGTATATTTTTATCGTAAAAATTATGATATATTTTAAACAAATTAAATAATATAGGCCATTTATTAATATCACTATAATAACTTTTTTACTGATAAAGAAAGTTATTAAAGAAATAATTATATCAATTAGGACAAATAATACTAATCTTTTCTTATTTATAGGAGTTTTATTATAAATTCGTTTATAATCATAACTTCTAGGGTCATCACATGTATTCATTATCTCTCTTCTTTATAGAAAATTAACATATAACTATATCTCACTACAGGTTGTTGAAAACATCCAGGTTTTTCAGTAATTGCAATAGTTTCCATAGAATGGTACTCCCATCCTTGATTAACTTCTTTGTTAATAATATCTTCAAATAATTTTAAAGCAGCTTCTGAATTACCTTTACCTACAACAATATTTTTTGGACCTTCAACAATTTTAAATTTTTTCATTTCTAAAACCTCCTTACCACAGATATTATATCATACAAATTTCACAAAAAATAAAAAAAGATAAAATTGTGTCAACATTTGTCGTAAATTAACTCATAAAAGAATAATTATGATATAATTTGTTATAGAAAAAAAGATAGAATAATCTATCTTGATTCAACAATTAATTTAATAGCAGTACGTTCCTCACCATCGATAACAATATCGGTAAAAGCAGGAATGCATATTAAATTTTTGCCACTAGGAGCGACAAAACCTCTCGCAATAGCAATTGCCTTAATAGCTTGATTCAAAGCTCCAGCTCCAATTGCTTGAATTTCAACAGTTCCTTTCTCGCGAAAAACATTAGCTAAAGCTCCAGCCACTGAATTAGGATTGCTTTTAGCACGTACTTTAAGTGTTTCCATGTTTATTTCCTCCTTTATCCAAATATATGAAGATAAACATCGAAACATTACAAAAATATAAAGGAGGCTTAAAAATGAAAACAGTTAATATCGAAGATGAAAAAGAAAGAAGTATCTACTTTCATGATATGGCCGAAGATTCTAGATCATTAGAATTATTACTTCACACATGCTATAATAATGGTATTGTTCCGTATCTAGCAAGCAAAGGTCATAGTAAAAATAATGTTGCTTATATTATCTTAATTGTTTCTCACACTCATTTAAATACTATTGGTAGATTGATAGATCTAACCTTAGAAATTCCTGATTGTGAATTTAACATTAAATCTAATAAAGGCAAATTATATGCTGAACTTTCATGCGATAGAAAAGATGGGGATCAACTTTTTACTAGAATTAAAGAAATAGTTGAAGAACAAACTATTGAAAATAAAACCCATAATCTAACTTTAATGAATACTATTTATAATATAGCTAAAATAATCAATAGTATAATAGAAGCCGATATATTATTTGCTACAAATGAAACATTATATAGTCAAGGTAAATGTGGTGTATCAATTTATAAAGAAAAACAATTTAGTAAATTAAATACTAAAAAATCAGATGATATATTAGATGTTATAAAAACATTAAAAGAAAACGCAACTCTTAATTTACCAACTATCTTCTTCTGTTCATTTGAACAGCTTAGAAACTTTTACTTTGAACTAGATGAAACAGTTTACGGAGAAAATGAAGGTGATAATTAATGGATAGTAATATCAAAAGAGAAATAATTTTAGAAAATTATCAAAATCCTAAAAACAAAGGATTATTAAATGATAATTCATATATAAAAGTAAATATGAATAACGAAAGTTGTATAGATGAAGTAAACCTAGAAGTAAAAATAGAAGATGGTATCATTAAAGACATTCGCTTTGATGGTGAAGCATGCGCTATATGTACCTCATCCGCATCTATTATGACAACCACATTAATAGGTAAAACAACTAAAGAAGCTGAAAATATTTTACAAAATTTTTTAAATATGTTAGATGAAAAACCATATGATGAAAACATTTTAGAAGAAGCTATTGTCTATGATGATATATCTAAAAATCCAAATAGAAAAAAATGTGCTTTATTATCATGGTGGGGCATTGAAAAAATATTAAACAAAATTAAAGAAACTTCGAAATAAAATACTCGAAGTTTTTTATTGTCTACTTTTAGTTTATCACTACAAAATGGTAAAAATGTATTAGCAAGCTATAAAGGTCATTTTAAATTAGATAATTGTTATTATTTATTTAAAAAATTTAAAGGTTAAAACTTCTTTTTATTTTTATTAAATCATAGTATAATGTTACTAGGTGATCATCGTGAATAAAGAACTAGGTTTAGATGAAAATAAAATAAAAGAAATTTCAAAATTAAAAAAAGAACCAAAATGGATGACCGATTTTAGACTAAAAGCTTATAAAGCTTTTAGAGAAATACCGAATCCAAGCTTTGGCCCAGAATTAAAAATAGATTTTGATAAAATAAATTATTATAAAAAAGTAACTGATAAAGTAGAAGATAACTGGGATAAAGTATCTTGCCCCATTAAAGACACTTTTGAAGAAGTAGGACTAATAGATGCTGAAAAAAAATACTTAAATGGTGTAGGTGCACAGTTTGAAAGTGAAGTAGTATATCACAGTATGATAAAAGAATTAGAAGAAAAAGGAGTAATCTTTTGTAGTACTGATGATGCATTAAAAAACTATCCAAATTTATTTAAAAAATACTTTAATACCTTAGTTAAATATGATGAAAATAAATACACTGCTTTAAATGGTGCGGTATGGAGTGGGGGAACATTTATATATGTGCCAAAAGGAGTAACTATTGATAGACCATTACAAAGTTATTTTAGATTAAACACAAAAAATATGGGACAATTTGAAAGAACATTAATAATAGTTGATGATGATAGTCATATTCATTATATGGAAGGCTGCACAGCTGTATATCATACATCAAGCTCCCTTCATGCTGCTGTTGTTGAAATATTTGTTGGAAAAAACGCTAGCTGTAGATATACAACCATTCAAAACTGGGCTAATAACATCTATAACTTAGTTACAAAAAGAGCTATTGTGGATGAAAATGGAACAATGGAATGGATTGATGGTAATATTGGCTCAAAAACAAATATGAAATATCCATCGTGTATTTTAAAAGGCAAAGGAGCTAAAGGAAACTGTATTTCTATAGCTGTTGCATCAAAAAACCAAATTCAAGATGCTGGAGCTAAAATGATCCATCTCGCACCCAATACAACAAGTAAAATAATAAGTAAATCCATTGCTGCAAATGGAGGCATCAGTAACTATAGAGGAACAGTAAAAATAAATAAAGATGCAATTAATTCTAAAAGTATCATAAAATGTGATACAATAATACTAGATAATAAGTCAAAAAGTGACACAATTCCTAAAAACATTGTTGAAAATTCATCATCTTACCTAGAACACGAAGCTACAGTTTCTAAACTAGATGAAGAAAAATTATTCTATCTAATGAGCAGGGGACTAGATGAGGAAAGAGCTAAAGAATTATTAATAATTGGTTTTATTGATGAATTTCGAGAAAATTTACCAATGGAATATGCTGTTGAACTTAATGCTTTATTAAAAAATTACTTTTAGGGAGGAATAAATTATGAAAAAGAAAGTAGTTTTAATCATTTTATTAATTATAGTTGTTATTGCTGCAGTAGGAGCCTTCTTATTCTTTAAAAAAACAGAAAATCAAAACAATGAATTAGAAAATAAAATGCAAACAGCAAGTAAAGCTTATTTTGAAAAATATGTCAGTGCAAAGGATAGTATCAATGTTTACAAAATAACTTTAAAAGATTTAGAAGAGGCTAATCAAAATGGAGAAAACTATGATTTAAAAGGATTAGAAAATTGTGATAAAACAAACACATTTGCTAATGTAACTATCAATTATAAAAATGGAAAAGCAAAAAATGCACAAGTAGAATTAAAATGTTAAAAAACTTGTGTTTTTTTTATTCCAATAATTTTTTTAAACTAAAATAGAAAAATTAGTTTAAATGAAAAAACAATATTTATACAAATTAGTAAAGAAAAATAACCATTTTCCTCCTTTGCACACTTATAAATAAGCGTGTATAGTACCTGCCAAGAAAGGAGGAAATAGATGTTGAATCAAATAGTTTTAGTTGGACGTTTAGCTGGAGACCCTGAATTATATGAAACAGAAAGTGGTAAAACAGTAGTAAGATTAGTTTTAGCGGTTCCAAGAGCTTATAAAAATTCTGAAGGAGAATATGAAACAGATTTTATCTACTGTAAATTATGGCAAGGCGTTGCTAAAAGAACATATGAATATTGCAATAAAGGTGATTTAATCGGTATAAAAGGTAGAGTAGAAACATATAACTATGATACAGAAAATGGAAAAAGATACATTACTGAAGTTGTTGCTGATAAAGTTACTTTTCTATCAAGTAAAAAACAAGGAAATTAAAATAAACCCCATTTCTTATATGTAAGAAATGGGGTTTATAGTATTTTACTAAGAATTATAAACTAATCAATCATCTTTTCGAAATTCCTCATAAAATATGTCATCCGGTTTTAAATTAAATACCTTTGCGATTCTAACAGCCATTTTATATGAAAGCCTACGCTTTCCATTTTCAATTTGCCAGTAAAACGGTTTACTAATGTGTAAATGGTCAGCCATATATTCACAAGTAAACTTATTTTGTTTACGTATCTTCTTTAATTCGTTCATATTCGACCTCCTATTTTAATTAAAATAATTAACATATACATTTACATTATATATTAACTTTAGGTTAATTTCAAGAAAAATATAACACAAAGTTAGAATTAATGTAATGTTTGCTAAATGCTGATATAATCTATGTTAACGAAAGGATAACGATAATTATGGTAGCAGGACAAAGATTAAGAGAAGCTAGAAAAAAAGTAAATTTAACTCAGGAACAATTAGCAAATATTATTGGCGTTAAAGCCGCTGAAATTTCACAGTACGAATCAAACAAAAGAACACCTCGTTGGCCAACATTCAATAAATTATTAGATGCACTTAACATTACAGCTGATGAAGTGTTGGGTAGAGAAATGACAGTTCATGATGATGAAGGGTATGAAGTAAAACTGGCTAAAGAAGACTTAGAAATACTATCACATATTAAAGCTAACCCAAGTCTTTACAAAACTTTATTAGCCAATCCAGAAAGAAATGTTCAAGTCATCAATAATAATTTAAAAAGAATTTTACCAGAAATAAAATAGTTGTAAAAAACTATTTTTCTTTTTTTCAAAATCTAGTACAATATAATTAGGAGGATAAATATGGATATATTAGATATAATTGATAAAAAAGAAAAAGGTGAAAAACTAACCAAAGAAGAATTACAATACACCATAGATAACTATTTAAATGGAACCATTAAAGATTATCAAATGTCCGCATTTCTCACAGAAATAGATTTACTTGGCTTATCAGATGAAGAAACAATAAATTTAACTGATATTATGTTAAAAAGTGGTGAAACTCTAGATTTAGGCTTTGATAATATTGTTGACAAACATTCAACAGGAGGTGTTGGCGATAAAACAACAATAGTACTCGCACCACTTGTTGCTTCATTAGGTGTTAAGGTCGCTAAAATGAGTGGTAGAGGATTAGGACATACTGGTGGAACAATCGATAAATTAGAATCAATTGAAGGTTTTAAAACATCTATGACCTTAGAAAAATTCAAAAAGCAAGTTTCAGATATAAACATTGCTTTAGTTGGGCAAATGGGTAATTTAGTACCTGCCGATAAAAAAACTTATGCTTTAAGAGATGTTACCGGCACAGTAGACTCGATTCCTCTTATAGCATCAAGTATCATGAGTAAAAAACTAGCTAGTGGAGCTTCTAGTATAGTCATTGATTTAAAAGTTGGTAGTGGAGCTTTAGTAAGTTCACTAGATGAAGCTAAAGAACTCGCTAGTATAATGGTTAAAATAGGAAAATGTTATAACAAAAAAATAGCTTGCGTTCTAACAAACATGGATGAACCTCTAGGATATGCCGTTGGAAATTCTCTTGAAGTAATTGAAGCTATAAACACCCTAAAAGGAAAAGGCCCAAAAGATCTAACAAATCTTGTCATAAATCTAGGTACTCAAATGGTATCGATGGGTTTAAATATTTCTGAAAAAGAAGCCGAAGAAAAAGTTAAAGAAAACTTATATAATGGAAAAGGTTATGAAAAAATGTTAGAATGGACTATAGCTCAAGGGGGCAACATAAATAGTATACCTGTCTCAAAAAACACTAAAATAATTAAAGCTCCAAAAGATGGTTATATCTCTTCAATTAATGCTTTAGAAATTGGAAAATTATCTAGGAAACTAGGAGCAGGAAGGCTTACTAAAGATGATGAGATAGATTTAACTGTCGGCATAGTTTTAAACCATAAAGTAGGAGACTATGTAAAAAAAGGAGAAACATTATTAACAGTTTTTTATAATGAAAAAGAAATAACCGATGAAGAAATATTGTCAAGTTTTAAATTTAATGATTCTGTAATAGAGAAGCCTAAATTAATCATTGATATTATTAAATAAAAAAACATTTAAAAATCTAGAAAAATCTAGATTTTTTTCAAAATAAAAAGGAAATCATAAAAAAATCTTGTATAATTATAATAGAAACACAAAAAAGGAACAGCTCCCCCTGAAAGGACTGTTCCAAATAAAAGAATAAAAAGGGGCTGGCTAGTTTACACTAGCGCCAATTCAACTAAAATTGAATTGGTGCTTAATATAATATCAGAAAAATAAAATATGTCAAGAGTTTTTAAAAACTTTTTCAAAAAGGAGGACAAAAAATGAATTTAGAAGATATCAAAGGAATTGGAACAACCACTATAAAATATTTAAATGAACTTGGAATATATAATATTGATGACCTAATAAATTATTATCCATTTAGATATGAAATAATAGAAAACACAAATATAGATACATTGAATGATGGAGATAAAATAGTTATTGGTGGTATTATTGAAAACATCCCTAATATTATTCACTTTAATAGAAAATTAAATAAAATGAGTTTTCATTTAAACACTGGTAACTTTGTCACAAATATAACAATTTTTAATAGAGCATTTTTAAAAGATAAATTAAACATTGGAAATACTATTACGGTAATAGGAAAATATGATAAAAAACATAACAGCATAACTGCTAGTGATATAAAATTTGGTTTAATCGAAGAAACTTTAATTGAACCCATATACCATTCATCATTTAAAATCAGCAGCACTAAAATATCTAAAATAATCAAATCCGTTTTAAATAAAGTAAAAGCATTAGATTATATTCCAGATAGCTTTATAGAAAAATATCATTTTATAGATAAAAATAAAGCAATAAAAATAGTTCATAACCCTACTAGTAAAGAAGAATTAAATAAAGCTTTAGCTAGATTAAAGTATGAAGAGTTATTTATGTTCATGATGAAAATTAGTTATTTAAAAAACGCTTCTAGGAAAAGGGATGGACTTTCTAGAAATGTTTTCTATGACAAAGTTTTAGAAATAATAAATAATCTTCCATTCGAATTAACTAAAGACCAATTAAAATCAGTTAAAGATATATATGATGATTTAATCAGTAAAAATAGAATGAATAGACTTCTTCAAGGTGATGTTGGAAGCGGTAAAACAATTGTCTCATTTATTGCACTATATATAAATTATTTAGGAGGTTATCAAGGAGCATTAATGGCTCCAACTGAAATTTTAGCTTTCCAGCACTTTCAAAATTTTCAAAAACTTTTTCCAAATTTAAATATTGTATTATTAACCGGCAAACTAAAAGCCAAAGAAAAAAAAGAAACAAAAAAACTAATTGAAAGTGGTAAAGCTAATATAATTATCGGTACTCATGCTTTAATAAGCGAAGATGTAACTTACAATAATTTAGGTTTAGTCATTACTGATGAACAACATCGCTTTGGAGTTGCTCAAAGAGGAAATCTAAAAAACAAAGGTATAACACCAGATATTTTATATATGAGTGCGACCCCAATTCCAAGAACATATGCCTTAACCTTATATGGTGATATGGATATATCCAGTATCAGAACTATGCCAAGTGGTAGAAAACCAGTAAAAACATATGTCAAAACAAATAAGGAAATAAAAGATGTTTTATACATGATGTTAGATCAAATTAAAGTACACCATCAAATATATGTCATCGCTCCTTTAATCGAAGAAAGTGACAAAATAGATTTAGAAGATGTTTACAAACTAGAAGAAAAAATGAAAAAAGCATTTGGAAAAATATGTAATATCGGAATAATGCATGGTAAAATGAATAACAAAGAAAAAGAAGAGGTCATGAATGAATTCAAACAAAATAAAATTCAAATATTAATTAGTACTACTGTTATTGAAGTTGGTGTCGATGTTGCGGGTGCCACTATGATTGTCATATTCGATAGTTATCGTTTTGGATTATCCGCTCTTCACCAATTAAGAGGAAGAGTAGGTAGAAATGATTTAGATTCCTACTGCATTTTAATCAGTGATAAGGAAACCAAAAGACTAGAAGTTTTAACTAAAACAAATGATGGTTTTAAAGTTAGTGAAGAAGACTTTAAATTAAGAGGTGGAGGGGATATATTTGGCGTTAGACAAAGCGGCGATATGAACTTCAAACTTGCTGATATTAAAAATGATTATGATTTATTATTAAGAGCCAAAGAAGACAGTGAAAGCTTTATAAAAAGCAAAGAATATAATAATTCAAAATATAATTTCATCAAAAAATTAGTAACACATTCTGCAAACTTAGACTAAATGTGTCAAGTATACAAAAATGCACTAAAATTAATTGACTTTTAAATCTAAATAAATTATACTTTTTATGCATAGGATAATTATTCTATGTGGCTACTGCTTACGGAATCTAGTAAGTAGCTAACCAACCCCCTGAAGGAGCCTTTTATAGGCTCCATTTTATATTTTTAAGACATTGACACACACTCCCTAGGGGTATATACTTAAAATGGAGGTTAATATGAAAGGTAGAAGAAAGAAAAACAATCATAAAATAAAATTTCAAAATCCAGAAGATAAAAAGAAAATTCTAAAAAGACTATCTGTAATTGAAGGACAAATAAGAGGAATTTCTGGTATGGTAAATGAAAATAGATATTGTAGTGACATTTTAATCCAAATAAGTTCAGCTGAAAGTGCCCTAAGAAGTTTATCTAATAATATATTAGAAAACCATATGCGCACTTGCATTGCAGAAGAGATAAAAAAAGGAAATAATGAAGCAATTGATGAAATTATGAAAATTATAAAAAGAAATAAATAGAAAAGAGGTAGAATATGAAATTAGCTCAAAAAATAATCTTGTGTTTAGTAGTTTTAGTAATCGGAATAATATCATTTATATATTTAAGACCGGAGAGTATGGAAACCCATTTTAAATTAGAATATGAAAGTTTAAATGGAAAGAATGATTATATAGATGTAAATATTCCAAGTGATAACAATATTGTATATGCTGATTATGAACAAATATTTGACATATTAGATGGAACAGGTGTTATTTATTTTGGCTATCCAGAGTGTCCTTGGTGTCGTAATGCTGTACCAGTATTAATCGAAGCCGCTAAAGAAGCTGAAGTTGATCAAATATATTATTTAAATAATAATGAAGATCGTGACACAAAAACATTAAAAGATGGTAAAGTGGTTACGGAAAAAGAAGGTACAGATAACTATAATAAACTATTGGAAAAATTAGGTGATAAAGCATCAACTTATGAAGGATTAGAGGATAACTCTATTAAAAGATTATATTTTCCAACCTTAGTAGTTGTTAAAAATGGTGAAATAACCGATTATATTGAAGGAACTGTAGATTCACAAAAAGATCCTCAAAAACCACTTAATGAAAAACAAAAGAAAGAATTAAAAGATAAATATACTAAAACCATGAAAAAATTAAAAACATGTAATCAAAATTCAAAATGTTAAAGGAGGCTAGGCATGCAATTTATTGTCAAACGTGAAGTTTTAGATTTAGGCTTAAAAACATTAGGTATAGTAATAACTGATATAGATAATAAAACAAAATCAGAAGATTTCTTAAACTTTAAAACAAAAGCCAATGAAGCTCTAAAAGAAAAATATAAAAACTTTGACATTGAAACAGATTTTATTTTAAAAGGGTTTAATGAACTTCATAAAAAAATAGGTATTAAAAGAAGAAAAAACACCCCTATAGGTGAAAGCATCTTAAAACAATTTTTAAAAAATGATAAACTACTAGAAAAAAGCAAATTAATGGACCTATATAACATAGTTACATTAGATTCAAGATTATCTATTGCTATATATGATATAGATAAAATAGAAGGTGATGTAACCTTAAAAATATTAGAAAAAAACCAAACGTTTTTATCAGTAGATAATGAAGAAAGAATAGCAAATAAAGGCGAATATGTATATTCAGACAATAAAAATATAATATATAGATTAGAAGTTGAACAATCTAACAAAGCTATAATTACCGAAAACACAAAAAATACATTTATAACTATTGAAGGTAATGAAGCCACAAGCAATGAATACCTAATGGAAGTAGCAAGTGAGATTATTGAATTAATAACAAGGTATTGTGGTGGAGATGCTGATATAATTTATAAATAATTTTGACAAAAAATGACAAATTTCATTTTAAGTTTTGTTTATATTTTTAAATAGAATAATTTAAAATGTCTAAAAAAAGTAAAGTAATTGACAAAAAAAGTTGTAAACTTAAAAATGGTATGTTATAATTTTAAATAGAATGGAGGGGTTTTCAATGGATGAATTACAAAAAATTAAGGTAAAAAAATCCAATGGAGAAGAAACTGAAGCCGAAGTATTACTATGCTTTGAACTAGAAAAAACTGGAAAAAAATATATTCTATACACATTTAATGAAGTTGATGATAAAAATATGGAAACAATACATGCATCAATTTTAAATGAAAATAAAGATGGATATCAATTAGATACTATTCCAGAAGATGAGTGGAAAGAAGTAAAAGAAGTAATGCGTGAAATTATTAGAAATGAGGAGTGATTTAAATGATTCTAAAGGGTAATAAAAGTGTAAAAATAAGCCCCAATATGAAAGATAAATTAAAAAGCTTTATGTCTAAAGTAAAAGGTGGCTTAAAAACAGTAAAATACGTTCCTGGTTCTATATTTGAAGTTTTTAAAGATGTACCAAAAGCAGTCGCAGCTTTATCAACTGCTAAAAAAGAAGATGAGGAAAAACCAAAAACTAAGGATAAAAAACCAAGCACCTCAGATACTAAAGCAGATGAGAAAGATAAGGATTTAGCTAAAATAGATTCTGACACTACAAATGATGCCACTAAAACTGATACACCAGCACCACTAGTTATACCAGTCCCAGTTCAAGAGCCTAAAATGGATGAATCAAGTACAAAAACTAAAGTTATTGAACCTAAAAAAGTTGATGTAAAAAGTATTCTAGCACAACATGATAAACAAGGAAAGTCAGAAAATACAAAAGAAAATGATCCTATCAAACCTGAAAAAGTAATTGTAGAACCTAAAAAGGATGAAAAGAAAGAACCAGAAAAACCTAAAAAGAAGAAAAAAGACTTAAAAGATTTAACTGCATTTGACACATATAAAGAATATAAATACGCATATTTCTGGAATTATTACTTTAATAAATATGATGCCGATAATTTAGAAAAAGTTGCCAAAGACTTTGCAAAAGGTGCCGATGTTAATGCTTATAGAGATTTACTTAGCGAAGCACAATTTAATACTAAAAGAGATGAACAATTAAAAGCTAAAGAAATTGCTGAACTCAAAAAGGCCCATGCTGAAGAACTAGATGCCGCTGAAGAAAAACGTCAAGCTGATGTTCAAGCTGCAAAGGATGAAAGTCAAGCCGAAATTGATGATCTTACTGAAAAATTAACAACTGCTAGAGCTAAAAATAGAGTATTAAATTCTAAATTAAAAGCCGACAATGAAGCATTAGAACAAATAAAAGAAGTTATTGAACCACTTGGAATTGCTAAAATTGCTGAAATTATTTCTTCTGCAGAAGAAAAATGTGAAAACATCGATAAACGTGCTGAAGAAAGAGAAAAGGCTAAAGCAAAAGAAACTGAATCACAAGCTTCACCAGTTAAAGAAGATAGTGAAGAGCCAAAATCAATTGATGAACAAGTTAATGATATTATGAAAGATATAAATAAAAAGGTTTATCAAGATGAATCTAAAGAAGAGAAAACTACTACAGTAGAACCTCAAACAGAAGAAGACAAAAAAGATGTTTTTTCAGATTTAGCTAGTACCGTTAGCCAAGTTAGTGAACAAAAAGAAACTCAAGAAACAGCAAATCCAGAAGCACCAGTAGAAAGCTCAGTTTTAGATGATCTTAGAAATGTAGATGATATATTTCCAGAGCAATCAAATAAAGATAAAACTGTAATTTTCCATTCAAATGATCCAAAACTTCAAGGAATTGGTAAATTCGATGATCAAAACAGAATAACTGTTGATTGGAGACCATTATCTAGTGAAAATAATAGTGAGCAAGCTTTAGATTATATGGGATATGATCCTGAAACTAGAGCAGAAATTGGCATAAAAGCTCAAGATATTGTAAATAACAGTAATGGAGAAATTTCATTTAACGAAGCTTTAGCTAAGGCTACCCAAGAATTTTCAAATGATTCAAAATCAAATGGCAAAACAAGATAAATAATTTTACGTAAATATTTAAAAGCATCGACTATTTTCGGTGCTTTTATTGTAATTTAAAAGGCACTATGCTATACTATATTAGTAGGAGGAGATAACTTTGGAACAATGGTTAGTATGGTTAATTATCGTTATTTTACTTGCTTTAATTGAAATTATTACTATTAATTTAACAACCATTTGGTTTGTTGTAAGCGGTATCATCGCTTTAATAGTATCACTATTTGTAGACAACTATATTGTGCAGTTTGGAATATTTGTAATATTAGGTGTAATATTATTAATTACCACTAAACCATTTTTAACTAAATTTATTAAGCAGCACAAAACTCGTACTAATATTGATAGAATAATTGATATGACAGGTGTTGTCACTGAAAAAATAGAAAAAAACGAAGATGGAGAAGTAAAAGTTGATGGTAAAAAATGGACTGCATATGCCGACAAAGCAATAAAAAAGGGTGAATTAGTAAAAGTATTAGAAATTAAAGGGGTAAAAATAAAAGTCGAGAAAGTAGGAGAAAAATAATGCCAATATTAATAGTTATTTTAGTTATAATTTTTATAATTATTTTACCAAACGTTAAAGTAGTACCACAATCAATGTGTTATATCATTGAAAGATTAGGTTCTTATTATGCAACATGGACAAATGGACTTCATTTTAAAATACCTTTTATTGATAGATTTGCCAATGTAGGAGCAATCAGTTTAAAAGAAAAGGTTCAAGATTTCCCACCACAACCAGTTATTACAAAAGATAATGTTACAATGCAAATAGACACTGTTGTATATTATCAAATAACTGATCCAAAATTATATACTTATGGTGTTGAAAGTCCAGTAAGAGCAATAGAAAATTTAACTGCTACAACTTTAAGAAATATTATTGGTGAATTAGAATTAGACCAAACCCTAACATCTAGAGATATAATTAACTCTAAGATGAGATCAATCTTAGATGAAGCAACTAACCCTTGGGGTATAAAGATAAACCGTGTTGAAGTTAAAAATATTTTACCACCTCATGATATTCAAGAAGCCATGGAAAAACAAATGAGAGCTGAAAGAGAAAGAAGAGAAAAAATATTACAAGCCGAAGGTGAAAAGAAATCAAGTGTCTTAATTGCTGAAGGTAATAAAGAAAGCTTAATTTTACAAGCTGAAGCCGCTAAAGAAGCTCAAATCAAAAAAGCTGAAGGTGAAGCTGAAGCTATATTAAAAAGAAGTGAAGCTGAAGCTACAGCTATTAAAAACTTAAAAGAAGCTGGGGCAGATCAGTCGGTTTTAACTTTAAGAAGTTTTGATGCTTTGGCTAATATGGCTAATGGTCAAGCTACAAAAATAATTGTTCCTTCTAACTTGCAAGATCTAGCTACTTTAGGAACAACACTTTCTGAAATGTTTAAAGATAAAAAGTAAAAGAATTAATCTTTTGCTTTTTTTGACATTTTCTGCGCACGCACTATTTTAAAATATTTATAGGTGATTGAAATGACTTATAAATATCATATTAATGATGAAGTAATAACTATTTATTAGTATATTTAAAAGCTATCACCCATAAAATTATATGGGTGATATCATGCTGAAGGATTTGCGCACATATATTTTAGAAAATGAATTTAAAATAAATATATTAACCGGTAAAGTAGATATTGTAAATTATATAGAAATCGACCATTTTGATGACACTAAAGTAATAATAAGATATGAAAAAGGTATAGTAAAAATCAAAGGAGAAAATTTAACCATTTCCAAATTGCTTAATGATGAATTGTTAATCCTCGGAAAAATAAAAGTAGTTGAGTTTGAGTGATAGATAAATTAATTAGTAAAGTTTCCTTAAATATCAAAGGAAAAAACATAAATAGATTCATCAAAAAATTAAGAAGCAAAAAAATAGACATACTATCACTAAAATATAAAGACCAAAATCAAGCTGATATTATCATCTATAAAAAAGACTATGAAAAAGTTTTAAAAATTAAAAGTATTTACGAAGTAACTGAATTAGAAGTTTTTGGACTCATCAAAATCAAAAGAAAAATAAAAATATCAAAACATCTAATCATTATTACCTTAATAGCCTTTATAATCTTTCTAATATTTACCCACGTTATCTTTAATGTCGAAGTCATTCATTCTAATAAAGACATTAGAAACTTACTTCTAACAGAACTTGAAAAGGAAGGAATAAAAAAATATTCCTTTAAAAAATCATATAACCAAATTTCTAAAATAAAAGAAAACATTTTAAACAAATATAAAGACAAAATAGAGTGGTTAGAAATCGAAGAAAGTGGTACTAAATATACCATTAGAGTAGAAGAACGTACCATTGTAAAAAAAGATGAAGATAACACACCAAGAAATATCATAGCCAGCAAAGATGGAGTTTTAAAAAAAGTCATCGCTGAAAAAGGCGATATAGTCAAAGATATGAACGACTATGTTAAAAAAGGTGACTTAATCGTAAACGGTGAATTAATCTTTAATAATAAGGTTACCGGTAAAGTAAAAGCTGAAGGCAAAGCCTATGCTGAAGTTTGGTATGTTACTAAAACTGAATATCCGTTTGCTACGTACACCGAAACTGAAACTGGTAAAGAAAAAGAAGTATATGCTATTAAATTTTTAAATCATACCTTTGAACTATCTTTAAATAAATTTAAAACCAAAAAAATAAAGGAGGAAGAAATTGTAAAACATCCTTTAATTCCAATAAAAATTGTTAAACAAAAACAAAAAGAAACCAACGTTATAGACCAAATATTAACCCCAGAAGAAGCCATAACTGAAGCTCAAGAAAAAGCCGAAGAAGATATTAAAAAAAACCTTTCAAAAGATGAATATATCATTAGAAGTAAATATTTGAAAAGTACCGTAAAAGAGAGTATAGTAGAAGTGGAAATGTTCTTTGCGGTATATGAAGACATTACCGATTATGCGGAAATTAGGTGATGTAAGTTGATTAGAAGTAGTATTTTAGAAATATTAGGTGAAGTTTGGCCAACTATTTTAATTAGTAGTGTTATCGCCATCAGTATGAGATTAGTATATTTAATTAAAAACAAACAAAAAATAATTTTATATAGAGAAATGCTTGCCTTAATATTTATTATTTATGTATTATGTCTATTCTATGTTGTAACCTTTGGAGATGTTGGATGGTCTAGTTCTAACTTTATTCCTTTTAAAGAAATGTTTAGATATTCTTTTGGAAGCGGACTATTCATCAAAAATGTTTTAGGAAACATAATAATGTTTGTCCCATATGGCTTTTTCGTTTCTTATTATTTAGATTTAAAAAAGCCATTATCCGCATTCTTACTAATCTTACTAGTATCCGCCTCTATTGAAACAACTCAATTATTAATCGGTAGAGTATTCGATATCGATGATATTATTTTAAACATTATTGGTGGAATGATAGGATTTGCTATATATAAATTATTAGATCTAATCAATGACCACCTACCATCAGTATTGAAAAATCCTATTGTTTATAATATAATTATAGTGTTATGTGCTATATTTATGGCTATGTATATGTTTAATTTAATTGAGTTAGGAGTATAATGATGAATAATTTTGAAATATTCAATGAAACAGATGAAAAAATAGATATTGAGGAAGAAAAGAAAATAATTGAATTTGCTTTAAAACACGAAAATTTAACTAATGTTACATTTAACGTAATATTTGTGGATAGTGAAAAAATTAAAGAGTTGAATAAAGATTATAGGAAAATAGATAGAGAAACCGATGTTATAAGCTTTGCTTTAGAAGATGGAGAAGCTAATATAAACTTTGAATTTGGTAGACTTTTAGGAGACATATATATATGTGTTCCAAAAATGAAAGCTCAAGCCAAAGAATATGGTCATAGTGTAGCAAGAGAAATGGGATTTTTAACAGTTCATGGATTACTTCATTTACTAGGATATGATCACATGAATAAAGAAGAAGAAAAAGTAATGTTCACAAAACAGGAGGAGATTTTAGATGCCTACGGTCTCAAGAGATGAATTAAAAAAGAAAGGGCTTCATAGACTATTCAAAAGTTTTACATATGCTTTTGATGGCTTAAAATACGCCTTTAAGTATGAACAAAATATCCTAGTCCATACTCTCGCAACCATTCTTGTCATTATAGCCGGAATCTTCTTTAAAATATCCCTTATGGAATGGCTAGTTTTAGCTTTAATAATCGGTTTAGTAATTGCAACTGAATTAATAAACACCAGTATTGAAGCAACTATCGATTTAGTTACTAAAGAAACCCATCCACTTGCCAAAATAGCTAAAGATACTGCCGCAGCCGCTGTTTTAGTCTTTGGACTAACTGCTATTGTCATTGGATGTATTATTTTCGTGCCAAAAATTTTAGTATTAATAGGAGGATAAAAATGCGTTCAGGATTTGTAAGCTTTGTTGGAAGACCAAATGTTGGTAAATCAACCTTAATAAATGAAATTGTTGGAAGTAAAATAGCTATAGTTTCTGACAAACCGCAAACAACAAGAAATATCATTCAAGGAATTTATAACGATGATGACACTCAAATTGTGTTTGTCGATACCCCAGGTATTCATAAACCTACCCATAAACTAGGTCAAATATTAAATAGAGGAGCTTATTATAGTATTGATGATGTCGATGTTATTTGTCTTTTAGTTGATGCGAAGGCTGGACTTGGTAAAGGTGATAAATATGTCATTGAAAGATTAAAAAAAATAGACAAACCAGTTATCTTAGTAATCAATAAAATAGATGGTTTATCTAAAGATGAAATATTCTTAAAAATAAATGAATATAAAGACCTATACAACTTTAAAGAAATAGTTCCTATATCTGCCTTAAAAAATAAAAACGTAGATGAATTAATTAAAGTAATCAAACAGTATCTAAAAGATAATATCAAATACTTTGATGACAGTATGATAACTAATAGAAGTATGCAGTTTATGATTGCTGAAACTGTTAGAGAAAAAATATTGTGGTTAACCAAAGAAGAAGTACCACACTCAGTAACCTGTGTCGTTGAAAAAATAGTCAAAGATAAAGATAAAAACATCATTAATGTTGCTATTATTGTTGATAGAGATGCCCTAAAAAAAATCATCATCGGTAAAGGTGGCAGTATGATTAAAAAAATTGGAACCATGGCTAGAAAAGATATAGAAAAAATTTTAGGAACTAAAGTTTACCTAGAATTATATGTTAAAACTATTGAAAAATGGCGCGATAGAGAAAAATATCTAACAGAATTTAATTTTAATGATTTTACTGAATAAAAAATCAAACAAATCACCACAATATTAATAGGTGATGAAAATGGACAAAAACGATCTGTGGAATTTATTTAGATTAACTGGAAAAATAGAATATTATTTAAAATATAAAGAAAAAGAGGGAGAAGATGAATCTAGAAGAAGTAACGGGAATAATCGCGAGTGAAACAAACTATGGAGAAACTAGTAAAATATTAAATGTCATAACTAAAGAAAAAGGTTTAATTTCAATGATGGCTAAAGGGTGTAAAAATCTTAAAAGTCCCTTAAGAAGTGTTTCCTCAAAATTAACCTATGGAACATTTATTATTTACTATAAAGAAAATAAAATATCTACCTTAAAAGAAGTAAGCATTTTAGATAATTTTAAAAATCTAAAAAAAGATATCACATCTATTAGTTATGCCGCTTATATGTTGGAACTTAGTGAAGGTGTAATCAAACAAAATAATAACCCCCATATATTTGATTTATTAATTCAAAGTTTAAAAAAAATTAACGAAGGATTTGATCCTTTAGTCATCATGAATATTTTAGAACTTAAATATTTAGAATATCTTGGAGTAATGCCAATAATTGATTCTTGCGCTATATGCGGAAAAAAAACAGGCATTGTCACACTATCTAGTTACCGTGGTGGTTATGTTTGTAAAGACTGTTACACCAATGAAACTATGGTATCAGATAAAACTATTAAATTAATTAGAATGTTTTACTATGTTGATATTGAAAAAATATCCAAATTAGATATCAGTCCAAAATCTAAAAATGAAATCAATCACTTTTTAGATGATTACTATTCTAGATATACTGGCTTATATTTAAAAAGCAAAAATTTTATTAAAAATTTACAAAAATTAACAAATTAACTTGACTAACATAAAAGAAAAACATAAAATAAAAATGTATATTGAAAGGCGATAATCTGTGTGGAAAGCAGGGAGTCATATATTAAAGAGAGATTCTTCTAGAATAAATAAGGTGGAACCGCGGTAATACCGTCCTTATATATTGCTAGGAGTTTTTTTATTAGGAGGTATAACATGGAAAAAATAACAATGGACAAATTAGTAAGTATTTGTAAACAATATGGTTTCATATTTCAAGGTAGCGAAATTTATGGAGGACTTGCCAATACTTGGGATTATGGACCACTTGGAGTAGAACTAAAAAATAATTTAAAAAAAGCTTGGTGGAAGAAATTTATCCAAGAAAGCAAACATAGCTATGGTGTTGATGCCGCTATTTTAATGAACCCAAGAGTCTGGGAAGCATCAGGCCACGTTCAAAATTTCTCAGACCCACTAATCGACTGTAAAGAATGTAAATCAAGACAAAGGGCTGACAAATTAGTTGAAGCTGTAAACCCAGAAATAGATGGTGACTCTATGAGTGATGAAGAATTATATAATTATATCATAGAAAAGGACATCAAATGCCCAAAATGTGGTAAATCAAACTGGACTAAAATCAGACAGTTTAACTTACTTTTCGAAACAAGTAGGGGAGTTATTAAAGATGATTCATCTAAAGTTTACTTAAGAGGTGAAACAGCTCAAGGAGAATTTGTTAATTTCTTAAACGTTCAAAAATCTATGCGAACAAAATTACCATTTGGTATTGGTCAAGTAGGTAAAGCTTTCAGAAATGAAATCACCCCAGGTAACTTCACTTTTAGAACAGTAGAATTTGAACAGATGGAGCACCAACTGTTCTGTAAAGATGAAGATTCAATGAATTTCTATGAAAATTATAAACAAAAAGCTTGGAATTTCTTAATCAGTTTAGGCATCAAAGAAGATGATATTAGATTTAAAGATCATGAAAAATTAGTCTTCTATTGTAAAGCTGCTTGCGATATTCAGTATAGATTCCCATTCGGTTTTGATGAACTTTGGGGAACCCATCATAGAGGTACATACGACCTATCTAGACACGAAGAATATTCAGGTAGTCAAATGCGTTATTTAGACCCAGACACTAACGAAAAAATCTTACCAACTGTTGTTGAATCAAGTGTTGGAGCCGACCGCCTAGCTTTAGCTATTTTATGTAATGCTTATGAAAACGAGACCTTAGAAGATGGAACTACTAGAGAGGTTATGCATTTTCATCCTTTCTTAGCTCCTTATAAAGCCGCTATTTTACCACTTGTCAAAAAACATCATAAAGAAAAAGCCGAAGAAGTATATGATATGCTTTCTAAAGACTTCATGATAACCTATGATGAAACAGGAAACATTGGTAAAAGATATCGTAGACAGGATGTTGCTGGAACTCCATTTTGTATAACTGTTGATGATGAAACCATTAATAATGGTACTGTAACTGTTAGAGATAGAGATACCATGAAACAAGATGTCATTAAAGTAGAGGATTTAAAAGATTACTTAAATGAAAAAGTAAAATTTTAAAACTATTTAATATTAGAAAGGAAGAATGCTTGTGCGAAAAATTACATTATCCAAAAACAATTTTGTAAAAGCAATATTTACTAATATAAGTGCATATGAACTTCATAAATTATTAAATATATCCATAAGTAATATTCCTATAATAATATTGAATAAAAATCTAATAGACTTAACTGAAGAAGATTCGGATAGTGGGGCCGCAGTATTCACAATCATTGGACAAAATAAACATTTAAAAATTAAAAATAACAAACATCCAAAAGGTATTGATGAAAAAAAATTATCTAAAGATACTATTTTAAAAAGTCAAAAAGAAACTTTAAATCAAAAGAAAATAGAAGTTAAACATTCAAAGGAACATAAATCCATTCGTGTTTCAGAGCAAAAAAATCTATTTACTAAAGTTATTACTATAACTCCATATATTAGTCCTAAACACAAAATGATTATGGGAGAAATTCAAAAAGATCAAATAAATAAGCTAAAACAGTTAAAGCAAAAAGAAAAACATCCAAAAGTGGCAGTTAAAAAAGTAAATCCTACTATAAAAAAGAGTGAGAATAAAATAAATAAACCATCTGTTACTTATATTTCTAAAATAGAAAAATCAAAAGAAAATACTAATAAAGTTATTAAAAAAACAAGTCAGCCAAAAATAAGTAAGGTAAAGCCAAAACAGCCAAGATATAGTCTTCAAAAGAAAAGTTCACCGGGATTAGTCGCCTTATTTAGCGCTACTATTGCATCAGTCCTATTTAGTATTGGACTTGCTGGAATAATTGGTCATAAGAAAACACTACCAAATGTGTTAATCGCATCATCCCTTGCCATTATAGGTCTTGGAATGCTTGCTAATAAAAAAACACATAACAAAAGACTTGTAAAAAAATAAAAGATATATCAAATTCAAAATGATATATCTTTTTAACTATTTAAATATTCATCTATTGCTAAAGCAATTCCTTTCGCATATCCTTTGGGATTATCCAAAATATTTTCAAGCTCTTTAACATTATCAATATAACCAAGTTCTAACAAATATCCTTCAGCAGTATTGTTGGAATTATAATAAGGGTTTTCATCATATTTAGTATTACTACCATCCACATAAGCATGGGTCGCAATACCACCAATCTCTCTAATCATATAATAATAAGGTGTTACCCCATCATCTGAAAATCTTTGATAAATTCCATCTTCTACCTTAAACTCTTCCTTAGTAGAAGTAGAAGTTTTCCCATATTTACAAACATTTTCAACAAATAATTTAGCTAAATCAAACTTACTATCACCAGCCACATAAACCTCTAAACCATGAGTAGAAGACATACCGCCAGGCACATTGGTCGAATTGTGATGAAGCGCAATATTAAATTTAGACTTAGTCGCATTTGCTGTCGTTCCACTGCCCATTTTACCATAAGTAGGAACTGTATCATCTTTACTATCTCTAGTTAATTTAACCTTATATCCTAAACTTTCTAATTCATCTTTTAAAGCCTTAGAAACTGTAAAATTAATATCAGATTCCTTATAAGCCTTACTTCTAGGGCATTCACCCAAACTATTAGGAACATCACCATTCTCACATACAATCATACCCACATCATTTCCATCATGCCCAGGATCTATTGTAATATCATAAACATCATCAGGTAATTTAGTATTTTTAATATGAAAACCTAAAATTTCATTACCTTGATACTGATCCCAAGTAATATCAATTACTTTATTACTATTATTTTTAGTCAAAGAATAATACGTTAAATCATTATACTTAGTATCGTTAATAAGAGGAAAATACTTAACTTCATCATCCTTATTAACCTTTATTAAAAAATAATAAGTACCACTATCTAAATTTTCTAAGTTAATTCCATCATTTATATAATCACTTGTTTTAAAAGTATATTCATTATCGGAATTTTCAAGTTTCCATGAAATACTTTCTTCTTTAAAACCATTAGTTAATACAAGCTTTGGATCACTTAAACTATCATCTAACTTAAAATTACCTTCAAAATTCATATGAATACCATAAATATCATAGTAGGTAATATTCCCATTTAACGTATAATCTATCTTACTCAAAAAAGAATTATTATTTAAAAAGAAATAAAAAGTTCCTATTACCCCAACAATCATTAAAAATAATATAATTTTTATAATAAATCTTCTTCGTTTATTTTTCCTATTTTTTCTTTTTGCCATAAACCATACTTCCTTTAACTCATTATACCAAAACTAGAGTATTAAGTTAAAAGATAAGAACAAAAATTTAGTATTATATGTCTTACTTTACACAAAATAAGAAAAGAAAACAAAAAAGCATTTTCTTTTTTTCAAAACTATGATAAAATTAAATATAGCAAAATAGTTTATAAAACTTAAGGAGGATAAATATGGGTTTAATAAAAAAAATCATGGGTGAAGAAGAAGATGTTTTTGCTGCACCATCAAATGATCAATACTATGATTTAAAAGCGGAGGAAGCTCTAACAGAAGAAGGCGGAGCTAAAATGATTTTATTAGAACCAAGAGCTTACTCTGAATCACAGCAAATAGCTGATCACTTAAAGAAAAGAAATACTGTTGTTGTTAACTTAAAAAGAGTTACCCCTGAACAAGCAAAAAGAATAGTTGATTTCTTAAGTGGTACAATTTATGCAATTGGTGGGGATTTGCAAAAAATTGGTGGTGGAATTTTCTTATGTACACCAAATAACGTTAGTGTTCAAGGAAAAATAACTAATGATACTGAAGGAAAAGGTATTCACGATAACAATAATATAGATATAGAGTGGTAAAAGAATATAGGGCGCACATCGCCGAGGTGAGGTCGAGTTTATGGAAAAATTTACAAGAGTCATGAGAGGTTATGATCCTGATGAAGTCAACAACTTTTTAGATCAAGTTATCAAAAGGGTCGAAAAAATGATAGCTGACATAGATGCTAAAAACAAATTAATTGTCGATAAAAATGATGAAATTAGACGTTTAAAATCAAAATTAGAAGAAACAAATGCCCTAAAAGAAAAACTCGAACAATATGAACGTATGGAAAGCACTTTAAATAGGGCAATCCTAATGGCTCAAAAGACCTCAGATCAATTAAAAGTTGCTGCTAGTCGTGAAAGCGAAATAATTATAGATGATGCTAAGAAAAATGCAAGTAGAATTGTCAATGATGCTTTAATGAAAGCTGAAAAAATAGAAAACGATGCTGACATGGTAAAAAGAAACATTAATGTTTTAAAACGTAGGCTTAAAAACATCATTGAATCACAACTTGACATTATAAATGACATTGATAAATTAGATATATAAAAGCAAAAGATAGAGACGTTATATTAAACAAAAGTTTAAAGAGAGTTAGTGGCGGGTGAGAACTAATAACTTTTTAATATATGGATCACTCTTGATGCTTCTTTTTGAAACAAAGTAAATAAGAACGGTAACGCGTTATAGTTATTAAGTGTATTTTTAAAATAAAATAAGGTGGTACCGCGGGAAAACTCGTCCTTAAATAGGACGTTTTTTTGTTGATTTCATTGTGAAAATAATACCTATATGCTATAATAAAAAGAAGGTGAATGAAATGTTTAAATATAAAGATATTAATATAAATTATATAAGATATGGAAACATAGAAAAACAGTCAGTCGTTTTATTACATGGCTGGGGACAAAATATTGAAATGATGAAACCAGTAGGCGATAGTTTAACAGATAACGATGTTATTATAATAGATTTACCAGGTCATGGTAAAAGTGAAGAACCAAAAGAAGTATGGGAACTTAAAGATTTTGTAGAAATGATTCACGAATTACTTAAAACCTTAAATATTCAAAATCCAATCTTAATTGGTCATTCATTTGGTGGTAAATTAAGTTTATTATATGCGAGTATGTATCCAGTAAAAAAACTAATCCTATTTGGTAGCCCATTTAAAGTTAAGAAAAATCCAAATAGTTTAAAAGTAAAAACATTAAAAAAATTAAAAACCTTACCTGGATTAAAAAACATAGCTGAAATAATGAAAAAACATATAGGCTCTACTGATTATAGAAATGCAAGTCCAATGATGAGAGATATATTAGTAAAACATGTCAATACAGACATCACAGAAAATGTAAAAAAAATAACTTGTCCAACTATAATTATATGGGGAACTAACGATGCCGCTGTACCAATCACAGATGCATATGATTTAGAAAAATTAATCAAAGATTCAGCTGTAATTCCATATGAAGGCTGTACACATTATGCCTATTTAGAAAGACTAGGGCAAACTAATTCCATAATTAAAAACTTTATAAAGGAGAGGTAATATGACCAAAGAATTTTTAATATCAGTCATTATCTATTTTATTTATGTTTTTTTAAAAAGTGGAGATTCAATGCATATGCTTCAGCAAAACAAATACAATAGAAAAAAAACATACCTAAAATGGATAGCTAAAAATCCTACCAAAACCTTTAAAGATTATAGTATATTTTTCTTAGTATTAATAATATTTATTTTCTTTAATAATTTACCATTATTAATGTTATGCTTTAACTTTATATATTTAGTTCTAATAGTTAACTTAATTTTAGAAAGAAAAAAATCACAAAATAAATTACCACTTAAATATACAGCTAGAGTAAAAAGATTAGTTTTCACAAATACTATTGTCATATTATTACCAATTATTATTATGAGCTTCTTTGTAAATGAGACAAATTTAGTATACTTTTATTTAGTTTTAGGTTTAATAGCTTATTTAAATAGTATTTACATATTAATAGCTTTATTAATAAATACACCGGTAGAAAGCTTAGTTGGACTATATTTTAAACAAAAAGCTATAGCTAAAATCAAAAACATGAAATCATTAAAGGTAATAGGTATTACTGGAAGTTATGGAAAAACAAGCAGTAAAAACATTTTAAATGACATATTAAATATCAAATATAATTCCATGCCAACCCCCAAAAACTTTAATACACCATTTGGTCTAATGATAACAATAAACAATTACTTAGATAAATTTACCGATGTCTTCATAGCCGAAATGGGTGCATGTCAAGAAGGGGATATCAAAGAACTTTGTGACTTAGTTCATCCAAAATATGGAATAATCACAAAAATAGGTGTAGCCCATCTTGCTACATTTGGCTCTAGAGAAAACATTCAAAAAACAAAATTCGAATTAATTGAATCTTTACCATCAGATGGAGTTGGAATCTTAAATGGCGATGATGAATGGCAAAGAAGTTATAAAATAAAAAACAACTGTAAAATAAAATGGATCGGTATAGATAGTATAGATGTTGATATCAGAGCTACAAACATTACCTTAAGTCCAAGTGGTACTAAATTCGATTGTTATTTTAAAGGTGATAACAAACCATATCCATTTGAAACTAGATTACTTGGATATAACAATGTTTATAACATTTTAGCTGGCATCGCTTTAGGTAGAGAATTTGGTATGTCTATCGAACAATTAAAGGCTGGTGTCGCTAAAGTAAAACCAGTTGAGCATCGCCTAGAACTTAAAAAAAATGGCGATATTACAATTATTGATGATGCCTATAATTCAAATCCTACAGGAGCCAAAATGGCTTTGGATGTTTTAAAACTAATGCCTGGAAAACATATTGTTGTAACTCCAGGAATGATTGAACTAGGTTCAGAAGAATATCAAAAAAACAAAGAGTTTGGTAATCAAATAGCTGAAAGTGCTGATGAAGTAATATTAGTTGGTGCTGAAAAAACTAAACCAATATTAGAAGGCTTAAAAGAAAAAGGTTATGATGAAAATAAAATTCATATAATAAACGATGTCTTGAAAGCTTTTCCATTAATTCAAGAATTAAAAGAAAATGAAACTTATGTGTTATTAGAAAATGATTTACCAGATATATTCAATGAGAAGGAGTGATTTATTATGATAAAAGTTGGAGTTATTTTTGGTGGAGATTCAGTTGAACATGAAGTAAGTATAATCTCTGCCTTGCAAGCAATGGAAAATATTGATGAAGAAAAATATGAAATAATACCAATCTATATAAGTAAGGACCGCCATTTTTATACTGGTGCCGCTTTAAGAGATATGGAAACTTATAAGTACTTTGATAACATGAAAAAATTTGTCAAAGAAATAACAATTTGTAGAAAAGGTAACGACATTGTCTTACAAAAAATAAAAGGATTCTTTGGAAGAAATGTTAATACAATTGATGTAGCTTTTCCAATAGTTCACGGAAAAGGTGTTGAAGATGGCTCATTATCTGGATTCTTAGAAACATTAGGACTTCCAGTTGTTGGACCTTCAGTACTAGGTGCAGCTTTAGGACAAGATAAAGTAGTATTAAAACAAGTCCTAGAAGCCAATAACATTAAAACTCCTAAATATACATGGTTCTACGATTATGAATATAACATGGATAAAGATAAAATAATTAAAAACATCGAAACTTTAGGTTATCCTGTAATTGTAAAACCAGCTAATTTAGGTAGTACCATTGGTATAGGAGTTGCCCATAATCAAAGTGAATTAGTAAAGGCAATTGAAGAAGCATTGGAATATGAAAAGAAAATAGTTGTTGAAGAAATGATACCAAATTTATTAGAATTAAACTGTGCAGTATGTGGTAACTATGAATATTCAGAAACTAGTTTAATTGCCGAAATGAAAATGAAACACGAACTATTAACCTTCGAAGATAAATATTTAGGAGGATCTAAAGGAAAAGGCATGAAAACATCTGGAAAAATGCCAAATTCAATGTCTACTAGTGAATTTGAAGTTCCCGCAAACATTCCAGAAGAGATGACTAATAAAATTTATGAAATATCAAAACAAGTATTTAGAGTACTAAATTTAAAAGGTGTTTGCCGTATAGATTATCTAGTAAATAGAGAAACTGGTGAAATATACGTTAATGAACCAAATACAATACCAGGTTCACTCGCATTCTATCTATATAAACCAAAAGGAAAAGATTATAAAACATTAACTGATGAATTAATTAAATCAGCTATTAAAGATTATAAAAATGAAATGCATAAAACATCTAGTTTCACTTCAAATATTTTAAGTGAATATAATGGAAGTAAAGGATTTAAAAAAGGAGCAAACTAAAAGGGAGATGTATTTTATGGATTATAAAGACACATTATTAATGCCAAAAACAGAATTTAAAATGCGTGGTAATTTGGCTGAAAATGAAGTTAAACAGCGCATGGAATGGGATGAAATGGATTTATATAATCTAATCAAAAATAAAAATAAGAATAATAAACCATTCATCTTACACGATGGTCCACCTTATGCGAATGGTAATATCCATCTAGGCCATTCTTTAAATAAAATTTTAAAAGATTTCATCAACCGCTCTAAAATGATGGAAGGATACTATGTTGAATATATTCCAGGATGGGATACTCATGGACTACCAATTGAACAAGCCGTAACTAATAGTGGTGTTGATAGAAAGAAAATGACAGTAGCCCAGTTTAGAGAATATTGTAAAGAGTATGCTTTAAAACAAGTAGAAACCCAAATGGATGACTTCAAAAGACTAAATGTCATTGCTGACTGGGATAACCCTTATATCACATTAAACCCAGAATATGAAGCAAGACAAATAGAAGTATTTGCTAAAATGGCAGGGAAAGGATTAATCTTCCAAGGATTGAAACCAGTTTATTGGTCTCCAAGTAGTGAAACTGCTTTAGCTGAAGCTGAAATTGAATATAAAGATAAAACTGATCCATCAATCTATGTCGCATTTACTATAACCGAAGGAAATGATTATGTAGATGAAGGAGATAAATTAGTTATATGGACAACAACACCATGGACATTACCTGGTAATATGGGTGTTTGTGTTGGACCAAACTTCGAATATTCTAAAGTAAAAGTAGGGGATAACAACTATATTGTCGCAACTGATTTATTAGATAATTTAATGCAAGAATTTGAATTTACAAACTATGAAAAATTATCTACCTTTAAAGGCACAGATTTAGAAAATGTAAAATATAGTCATCCATTTATGGATAGAATCTCACCCGTAGTGACTGCTGACCATGTAACTTTAGATGCTGGAACTGGTTTAGTACACACCGCTCCATCATATGGTGAAGATGATTTTAATGTTGGAAAAAAATATAACCTAGGAATGGTAAATGGAGTAAATGACCAAGGCATTTTAACTGAAGAATCAGGAATATTTGCAGGTTTATCAGTAGAAGAAGCTAATAAAGAAATTCCAAAATGGTTAAATGAAAATGGATATTTATTAAAATTAAAGAAAATTACCCACTCATATCCACATGACTGGAGAACAAAAAAACCAATCATCTTTAGAGCCACTAAACAATGGTTCTGTAGTGTTGATAAAATAAGAGATGAAATTTTAAACGAATTAGATACAAATGTTAAATTTCATACAGACTGGGGTAAAACAAGAATTTACAACATGATTAAAGATAGGGGAGACTGGTGTATTTCAAGACAAAGAGCTTGGGGTGTACCTATTCCAATTTTCTATAATGAAGATGGCACACCTATTATTGATTATGATGTTATGATGCATGTTGCTTCATTATTTAGAAAACACGGTTCAAATATCTGGTTTGAAAAAGAAGCTAAAGACTTACTTCCAAAAGGATATACTAATCCAGCAAGTCCAAATGGTAACTTTAAAAAAGAAACAGATATTATGGATGTGTGGTTTGATTCTGGAACATCATGGGCTGGAACTTTATTAGAAAGAAAATTACCATACCCAGCTGATGTATACCTAGAAGGTTCAGATCAATATCGTGGATGGTTTAATTCATCATTAATTTGTAGTATGGCTTATAGTGGTCATAGTCCATATAAAGAATTAGTATCAGCTGGATTTGTCTTAGATGGTAAAGGATTTAAGATGAGTAAAAGTATTGGTAACATCGTAAGACCAATGGATGTTGTAGGTAAACAAGGCGCTGATATTTTAAGACTATGGGTGGCTAGTGTAGACTATACAGAAGATGTTAGATTCAGTGATGAATTACTTGCTGGAGTTAAAGAATCATATAGAAAAATTAGAAACACATATAGATTTATGTTAGGAAATTTATTTGACTTTAACCCAGACTCTGACAAAGTATCTTATGATAAATTACCAGTTTCTGATAGATATATGTTAATCGAATTAAATGACATCATTCAAAAAGTAATTAAAGAATATGATAATTATAACTTTGATGAAATTTATAAAATAATCAATAATTATGTAAATTCATTATCTAATTTCTATTTAGATTATACAAAAGACATTTTATACATAGAAAAAGCTGATAGTGATGAAAGAAGAAGTGTTCAAACTGTTTTATATGAAATCTTAACTTCATTAATCAAATTAATGGCTCCAATTTTACCTTATACTAGCGAAGAAGTTTACAAATTACTTCCAGGTAAAAAAGAGAAAAGTGTTCATTTAGAAAACTTCCCAGAAGTAAAAACATACAAAGATGAAATTGAAATAAAAGAAATGTTTGATTTATTCTTTGGAATTAAAAATGATGTCTATAAAGCTTTAGAAGAAGCTAGAAATGAAAAAATCATTGGTAAATCATTAGAAGCCAAAGTATTCTTAAAATTACGTGATGAAGATAAAGAAACATTAAAACCAATTTTAACAAAATTAAAACAATTATTTATTGTATCAGATGTTATCTTAACTCCAGAAGAACTTACAAAATATGAATATTGTGAAGTTAAAGTTCAAAAATTCGATGGAGAAAGATGTGAAAGATGTTGGAATTACTTTAATGAAATTGATCTAACAGATCAGTTATGTCCAAGATGTCATGAAATCGTAAATGAAGAAAACTAGTTCAAAAATGAACTAGTTTTTATACTTTTCTAATAGAATTAAACTAACTATTTTTATTTTTAATAAATTCCCTAAGCATCTTTGTTAATGCTCTTTTTTCTATTCTTGAAACATAACTTCTAGATATTCCAAGTTCTTTCGCAATCTCTTTTTGAGTAATTTCATCATTACCATATAATCCATATCTCTTAATAATAATCTCTTTTTCTCTATCAGTCAAAACATTAAAATATTTCTTTAATAACTTGACACTATCCTTTATATGTATATCTAAAGCATAATCAGGCTTATCAGTTTTCAAAATATCCAAAAAAGTAATTGCATTTCCTTCTTTATCAAAACCAATAGGCTCATCAATACTAATATTTTTATTATTTTTCTTATCAGACCTAAAAAACATCAATATTTCATTTTCAATACATCTCGCACAGTAGGTTGTAAGCCTAGTTTTGTGTTTAAAAGAATAACTATCAACACCTTTAATTAAACCTATAGTTCCAATACTAATTAAATCATCTGCCATCTCTGAACTATGATCATACTTTTTAACAATATGAGCAACTAATCTTAAATTGTGTTCAATAAGCTTATTTCTTGCCTCCATATCACCCATATTTGCTAGCTTAATATATTTTTCCTCATCCTCCTTAGATAAGGGATCAGGAAAAACATTATTAGAATAAGATGCTGTAAAAAGATAAAAATCTTTAAATAGCTTTTTTAAAAATTCAAACATTAAATCACACCTCTAATAAAAATATATGTGATTAAAATACCAAAAAGAAACAAAAAAATTAAGGACAATCCTTAATTATATTTGACTAATTATATTCATTAAAAATGCAAATCCCATGGATGCAGTTACAAAACAAAGTACTACACAATCTAAAAATGTTCTAGTTAAACTACCATTTGAAAAAGCAATTCCTTGTTTTGTAGCTTTAGTTAAAGATTTACCTTTACTTTGTGATTGTTCGCTGTTATCTTGAACATCTTGCTCAGGTTCATCGTATATCCTATGTAATTCAGCTTGTAAAGCTTTCAATTCAGCTAAATCAACACTATCAATTTCTCTTGTTTGATCTAATGGATCATTATCCACCTTCATATCGTAAGAAGGTTTATCATAAGATGAAGTATCTTGATATGAAATAGGATTTGAATCTACTTTTGATTCATAATTAAGTTCATAATTGTCAAACCCTTGATTATCTAAGCTAAAACTTTCAGAAGTATTTTTATCTTCATCATCTAATTCATCAAATAATTTTTCAATTGCCTCTAAATTTTGACTAGTTCTAGCATCTTGTTTATCACTAGATAAATAATTACCACTATAAGCATTATAACCAAAGTCATATGGATTTTTCTCGTTCATCTTATGGCCTCCTATTAAAATAAGTATACTACAAAAATAAACTATTTTCAATCATTTTAACTCCAGTTGACAAAAGCATAACTACTTTTTATAATTTAGTACTTGACAATGCAAGGTAGTTAGAATATAATGTCAGTAAAGAGGTGATTTATGAATTCACAATTTAAAAAAGGAGTATTAGAATTGATAGTTTTACTCTCTGTCAATAAAAAAGACATGTATGGTTATGAATTAGTATTAGAAGTTTCAAAGGTCGTAGATGTCAATGAAGGTACAATTTATCCATTATTAAAAAGACTAACCAATGAAAATTATTTTGAAACTTATCTCCAAGAATCAAGTGAAGGACCATCCAGAAAATATTATAAAATAACTATCTTAGGTCAAGAAAGACTTAAAGAATTAAAAGGTGGATGGAAAGAATTTAGTGATTCAGTAAATGAATTTATTAGAAGGAGCGATAATCATGAATAAAGATGAATTTTTAGAAGAATTAGAAAAGAAATTATCTATATTAAATGAAAAAGAAAGACAAGATATTATTGATGAATATAAAGATACCATTAGTGAAAAGATAAAACACGGACAAACTGAAGAAGAAGCTGTAAGTGACTTTGGTGATTTAGATGAATTAGTAAGTGAAATTTTAGATGCTTATAAAATAAATCCAAAATATAATCAAAAAGAAGAGGGAGCATTTAGTAAGTTTACTTTAGAAGGTGAAAAAATAATCAAAAAAGGTGCGAATAAATTAGCAGACTTGACTAGAGGGTTTGCTGATACAATAAAAAATAACGACACCGAAATGAATTTAAATCTAGCTTTTGAAATTATAATTAAAGTCTTCTTTGCTTTAATATTATTAGCTATTCTAACACTTCCATTTAGATTCTTTATGAATTTAGGTTTCTCTTTTGCCGAAACATTCTTTAGTCCAATCAGTCTTTTAATCAAAATAGTTATTTTCATTTTATTTATCGCACTTTATTTAAGTGTAGGTTTATTAATCATCGTTACCTTATTCAAACAATATTTCAAAAAAGATGAAAATAATGATATTTTAAAAGAAGATAGTGAAGAAAATAAAGAAAAAAATGAAACAAAAGAAAAAGCAAACAAAACAAAAGAAAAACCTGTAAAAATTATTCATAAAAACGGCCCAACAGTTGGTTCAGTAATTTTATTAATAGTAAAAGTATGGGTAGCTATATTTATATTATTTCCACTTTTTTGTATTGATGGTGCGACAGTTTTAGGTTTAATCTTATCTATCTTTTATTGGATTAAGGGTATAAATCTATTAGGACTCACTTTACTATTATTAGGAATTTCATCAATATTCATATGGTTTACAATATTAATATTCAACTTAACGTTTTCTAAAGGTAAAATAAATATAATTCCATTTTTTATAGGTCTAATCATCTCTGTGTTTGGTGTACTTTTCTTTATTGATATGTTAACTAATATCGAATATATTGATGAAGCACCAAAATCATATAAAATAGAAACAACTACTAAATCTTTTACCACTGATAAAAACATTTATATAGACTATAAATTAAACGGAGATATTACTAAAAAAACCGATAATAAAATGAAAGATAATGAAATAAAATTAAACATAAGCTATAATAATGAAAGTACCGATATTAATATTTATAATGAACCAAATTATAAATTTCCATCCGAAGATTGTGCATACAGCGTAGATAAACATAAATGTGAAACCACATACAACTATATTTCGCTAGATTATGATTACACAAATGATTATAATAATGAAAAAAATAGATACAATGAATTTATAGAAAATCTAAAAGATAATAAAATTTATAATTATTCTAAATTAAGTGAAGTAGATGTTGAAATTATAGCTAATGATAAAACAATGTCATTAATCGAAACTAATTAAGAGCTAAAGCTCTTTTTTTTCATCTTAAGTTTTGTTATAATATATTTAATAGAGAAGGGGATATAAATGACAAATGAAGATACATTAAACTTAAGATTAAAATTAGAATTGCAAAATCCAGTATATGACATATTAGATGAAGCTATTAAATACACAATGAAAAAACATAGTTATAAAAAATACGACTTAGTAAAATTAATAATGATGATTTATAACAAAGACTATTCATTTATAAGTAATGCGAATGATTACCGTGACCAATTCAAATTATTAGATGAATATTTTCAAAAAGAATATGATCATAGAGTAATTACATTTTTAATGATTAAAGCCGTATTAGATTATAAAGGAACAGACAAATATGATGAAATAACCGCTGATATTGCGAATATAGAAAACATTTTAAGAACTAAAAATAACACAAAAACAGAAGATTTATGTATATTTTCTTATCCAATAGAGAACGAAGAATATAATGACTTAATGATGAACATCGAAGCTAATCAAAATTTCAAATATGCATTAGCTATAGTCTATGATAAAATAAAAAACACCCAAAATTGACAATTGTGTAATATAGATATATAATAATGCGTAAATTTTAACGCAAAGGGTGATATTATGGAAAATTCCTACTATAATGTATTAGAAACATTATTACTCATTTACGCTTCAGATGAAGGTAAATTAAAAATCTATTTAAAGAAAAAAAACGATGAACCTTATAAAGGATATTGGACACTTCCAACCGCACCTTTAGATAACCATACAACTTTAGAAGAAAATGCTGAAAAGATATATAAAAGCATGACTAATTTAGATGAAGGTGTAATATTTCAAAGCAAAGTATTTAGTAATTTGGACCGTGACCAAAATAATCGTATCATTGGTGTTTCTTATATCGCAATCACTGATAAAACACTAACCGATATGAAGCAAGATACTCAAGATAAAGCTTGGTTTGAAGTTGATGAACTTCCAAAATTAGGCTTTGACCATGCCCAAATAATAAAAGAAGTAAGCGAAGATGTAAAACAAAAAATCACATCCAATTATGATGATATGTTATTATCATTCTTCCAAAGTGATTTTACTTTACCAGAATTACAAAACTTTTATGAAAATGTTTTAGGAAAACCAATTGATAGACGTAATTTTCACAAGAAATTTGTAAACCAAGATTTAGTAATTGACACAGGTTTTAAAACATCAAAAGGTAGTGGAAGACCAGGAACTTTATACAGATTTAATATTGATAAAATGAAAGGTAAAAGAATATGAATGAAAAAGGTTTCGGTATTAAAGAATTTGTTATAATAATTGCAGTTATCTTTATTTGTATGATTATTATCGTGTCATTATATCAAAGTATTTTTAAAAAAGAAGATGTCGAATTAGAAACACCAGTGAAGCAAGAACAAACAGAAAAATTAACATATAAAGAGTTAGAAAATAAATTAGAATTAGCTGCCGAAAGATATCAAAATGATAACTATTCAGGAAGCATTGAAAATCCAGAGGTTTGGACTTTAAGTTATTCTATGCTAAAAGAAGAAAAATATATTGATAATCTTACGGATCCAAAAGATGGAGAAGAATGCAGAGGATATGTTGAATTCATCCAAGATGGTGGAAGAATTTCATATACACCGTTTTTAAAATGTGGTAAAAATTATCAAACCAAAGGTTATGATGAAAATAATTTAGATTAAAAAAACGTTAGAAATCAAATCTAACGTTTTCTAATAGAAGTTTACATATTTATGTAATTTATAAATAGTTCCATTAATTCTTAAATAAATATAATATTTACCTTGAATACCATCTTCACTAATATATCTAGAAGTAGTTATTTTTTTATCAGAATCTTTTGCTTCTAATAAATTATATGTTTTTTTATCAAGTACATTATCTAAAATTATCTGAACATCATCACTTTCTTTAAATGTTCCTTTTACCTTTAAACCAAAAACATCCTTATAAAGAGTTATTTTATATTTATTCAAAATAGAATCATCATTTTTTGCTCCCAATAATAAATGATTTTTAACGGTAGCAGATTCTCCTAAACTTCCAAGTCTAACTCCTTGAACACCAGTATAAACATCATTCGCATATAGACTCATTTTTTTAGTATTATATAAAGTAGAATTAACATTCATACTAATAACTCTTTTACCATTTTGAACTTCCATTAATGTATGTCCTTGTGTAATAACATAATCATCATCACCTAAAATTTCTAAATATGTCTCTTCATCAGTTGGAAGTTCATAATCATCTAATTCCTTAACAGTTCTATTTGAATAATCAATTTGATATGTAAGTAAATGTTTCTTACCATCTATTTCACTTGCAAACATCATCTTATTACCACTAATTAAATTAATTGACTCTGGTTTATTTGGATAGTCAATATCACCATTTGCTTTAAGTAAGTACTGTTTATAATCATCATCAACCTTATCTTCATCCGCAATAACCCAGTTAATATCTAAAGTGGGGTAATCTAAATTTACAATCATATTTCCATTATATCCAGAGATAGTAATTGAATTTGTATTAATATCATAATTAATTGAATTCATACCAAACCAATTACCTTTTTTCTCACCAGGCAAAATATTATATAAGTCAATCTCTTTAACAATACTGCCAGTAGCTCTATCAATTTCTACAGCCACATCTTCTGTCGTACCACGGCCATATTTATTTGAAGCTAAAAGTAAATTACCATTATTAAGTTCATAAACATCGTGATGATATCCACCAGGAATTGCATATTCATAATATACCTTACCAAGTAAATCCATCTCAATTAAACCAATGCTGTAGTTTTTACTTAAAATTTTATCACTACTAAGTAAAATATGTCCATTATTTAATCTTTGAATATCCCATTTATAATCACCAATCAAATACCATCTAACTTCACCATTTTTATCATAAGCAGCTGTATATCCGATCTCTTCAGGGGTAGTAAAATAAAATTCATCAGTATCAAAATCATTGTTAGATAAATCTGTTACTTTAGAAAAGTCATCAGGTAAAGGAGAGGTAGTAATTGTAATTTCTTTACTACTTCCACTAGCTTCTATTATAACCTTATTATCATATCCCGCATAAAGACCATAAATAGGTAAAATATGTACTTTAGTTGGAGTAAATGTATGTTTTATATCTTCAGCCCCATCTTTTCCTTTTATTGTAACCGTAGTAGTTGTTAAATCTTTAGTTTGAAAAACAATCAAAGCTGAAAGGGGAGAGTTACCATACGGATTTAAAATAACATTAGGGTTATCGATTGTATAATTAGTATTACTTAAAATACCTTGCTCGGTTTGATGCTGGGTATATAAAATATCACTTTCCGTATCAATCGGTTTGTTTGCCATTACGTATTCATAAATATAAATTGAAACCGCAAAAGTAATTAAAATTAATAAAACATATTTCGCAATTATTTTTCTCATAATAACCTCCTAGATTAATCTAATTTCATGTTCATCGAAAAAAGGTTTATTTTTATCAATTTTATCAAAAAATAGTATACCATCTAAATGATCTACCTCGTGCTGAAAAGCCACAGATAAATCTTCTCTGGCCCTAATAGTAATCTTATTACCATCAGGATCATATCCAGTAATTGTAATTCTCGCATATCTAGGAACATGTCCCTCAACTTCACGGTTAACACTCAAACAACCTTCACCAGTTTCTAAGGCCACCATTTCTTCAGAATGACTAATAATTTTAGGATTTACAATAACATAATTCTTAAATTTACCTTCCTCATATTCATAAACAATTACAATAATTCTTTTTAATTTACCAAGTTGTGGAAAAGCAAGGCCCATACCAGGTCTCAAATCATACTTCTCCGCATATTTTTCTATTTGACTATATGTTAAATGTTTTATAATTTGATCTATTGTATTTTTATCTTCTTTAGATAAAGGAAGTTCAACTTCATGACTTTTTTGTCTTAAAACCTTATGTTTTTCATCCAATATCTTTAATGGTTTAAACATAAATATTACCTCCATATTCTATTTTATCATATTTAATTTAAAAAAACTTAAGTTTTATAAATTTTACCGTTAAAAAGCATACGTATTATAACCTTATATATATAAAATGTCAAACCAATAAAGAATAGTATGAAAATCATTATTAAAACTTTTATATAAAAAATATATATCTATGATTTTAATTATAAACATATATTTTAAAAAATCAAAATAGTAATTTACAATATAGTAGAAATGAATGACATTATGGGAAAAGAAAGAGAAGTAACAATTTTAAATATTGATGAAGAAGATTTTTTCATAAAGAAATATATGACATTGATTTACTTAAAATATAATAATTAAAATTTAAAGATAATAAAAAATCTATTAAAAAATAATCATAAATAAAAGAAGGTTACACAAAAATAAACCTTCTTTTAATATTAATTATTCCAAGCTCTTGCTCCGATAATTATTACAAGTAAAATAAATAGAACTAATACGATAGCTGCGCCATAGCCTGTTCCGTATCCTCCGCCATAGCCATATCCACCACATGGATTGCCACAGCCATAGCCTTGATACCCACCATAGTAATACATATAATACCTCCTATCTATTCTAATATAGTCTATGATAAAGTAAAAAAGCGTATATTAAAAACACCTAATTTTATTTTTTAAAAATCAAAACTAGTAAAAAAACTTAGAATATGCTATGATTATATAAGGATAGGAGGCGAGTTATGAAACAAAAGACTAGATCGTTAATCAGTCTACTTAAAGATTTAGATAAACCATTGTTAATTGCTTCAGCCGCTTTATTTATTTTTGGTCTATTAAATATCGTAACCGCCTCATCTAGAGCTGCTGTTGTAAACTATGATGTATCAATTTATTACTATTTTTATAGACAGTTAGCTTTCATAATAATTGGAATAATCGCTGGGGCTATAATTATTAAAACAGATACCAAATACTATAAAATTATTGTTCCTGTATTATTTGTGGCAGCTATTGCTTTAAATCTCTGGGCTTTAACCTTTGAAGAATTATCTGGATCAAAAAACTGGATTGATTTAAAGTTTATCAAACTTCAGCCCAGTGAATTTTCAAAACCAATTATTATTTGCTTACTCGCAATATTATTTGAAAAAAACTATCGTAAACTTAGAACCTTAAACATTAAACATTATGATACCATATTCACTATGATTTTAATTGCTATGATTATTCCAGCTATTGTATTTCTTCAAAAAGACTTTGGAACACTATTAATCATATTATTTATAATTTTTATGATGTTTTTATCTAGTCCTATTTTAAAAATTGATAAAATAAAAACCGTTTTAGTGATGATAGCTTTAGGTGCACTCGCCCTTTTAGTAATGTATAGCGTTCAAGGATATATCTTGAATGATGCACGTATAAGTCGATTTACTTCGTTTCTAGACCCTTGTGGTAATTATGAAAACGGGGGATATCAAGTTTGTAATAGTTATATTGCTATTAATGATGGTGGATTATGGGGACTAGGAATTGGTAAAAGTAAACAAAAATACTCATATATCCCAGAACCACACACTGACTCAGCTTTTGCTATAATAGCTGAAGAATATGGTATATATAGAACTGTTTTTATCTTTATCTTATATGGTATAGTTTTATATAGAATTGCTGTTATAGGTGCTAAAGCAGCTAGTTTAAGAGGTAGATATATATGTGTAGGTATTATAAGTTATATATTCATTCATATATTTATCAATTTAGGTGGAATGTTTGGACTAATTCCATTAACTGGTGTACCACTTCCATTCTTAAGTTATGGTGGTAGTTTTGTCTTATCACTAATTGCCTCACTTGCTATCGTTCAAAGGATTTGTATAGAATCAAAAAATAAACAAATAAAAATTCCAAAATAAAAAGGAATTTTTATTTTTTTGTTGTATGTTAATATATAGAGGTGAGGTTAATGAAATTTATAAACAAACACAAAGGGAAACTATTTATCTTAATATTTGTAATTTTTACATTATACACTATTTTTGATACCTATAGTTTTAGTAATCAAACAGAAGCTAAAGAAAAAACTGAAATAGTAACTAAAAAAGAAAAAACAGAAAATACCGAAGAAAAAGAAAAAATTGAAAATGTATTAGTAGATGTTAAAGGCGAAGTTAAAACTCCTGGAGTATATGAATTAACAAGCGAGAGTACCGTTATGGATGCTATAAATAAAGCAGGAGGACTCACTAATAAAAGTGATACCAGTAATATTAATTTAAGTAAAAAATTAGAAGATGAAATGGTTATAATTGTTTATTCACAAAGTGAAATAAAAGAAATGAAAGAGAAAGATCAAATCGTATGCCCACCATGCAATAATGCATGTGTTACTGAAGAAGATGAAAAAGCTAAATTAGATGAAGAAAGTAAAGAAAGCAGCGCTCAAGTAACAGGTAAAGTTAATATCAACCAAGCTGATGAGACTGCCTTACAAACACTAGATGGAATCGGTGAAGCCAAAGCTAAAGCTATCATTGAATACAGAAACAAAAATGGAAATTTTAAAACCATCGAAGACATTAAAAATGTCTCTGGAATAGGTGATAGTGTATATGAAAATATTAAAGACAATATCACCGTTTAATCTAGCTGTATGTCTAATACCCATAATTACTGTTATTTATACGTTTATATATATAAATAATCCACCACCAAGTAAATACTTTGGCGGGGAAAATCAAATTATAGGTTACATATATAGTATTCAAAAAAAAGAAGATAAAATAGTTTTAAAAGTAAAAGCCAAAGAAAATATTTTAATAAACTATTATGGTCAAAATTCATTTAAATTAGGTCAAAAAATAAAAGCCATAGGAAAGATGAAAGAACCATCAAATTCCACTAACTTTTATCTTTTTGATTATAAAAATTATTTACTTTCCGAAAAAATAAATTATACATTTACATCTGATAACATCACTGTAATTGATAATGAAATTTCTATAATATATCAGTTAAAAAATAATTTAAAAAATCATGTTCAAAATTATAAATCAAAAGACTATTTAAACGCTTTAGTTCTAGGTGATGATAGTGACATAGCAGAAAACATAACCTCGAGTTACCAAACTAATGGCATTACTCATTTGCTGGCTATATCAGGCGCACAAATAACACTATTTTCAGCTATACTACTTTATATATTTAATAAAATATTTTCCAAAGCAGCATCATACATTCTAACCATATCTTTCTTACTTTTATATCTTTTTATTACAAACTTTACACCATCGGTTTTAAGAGCAACTATATTTTTTATAATACTAACTATAAACAAACAGTTTAATCTAAAAATAAATACTATATCATTATTAATAATAACCATGTGTTTTCTTTTAATAATAAACCCATATTATATATACAGTTTAGGTTTTACCTTATCGTTCACTGTCTCGTTTTATCTTCTCGCATTTAAAAACATCATAAATAAGTATAAATCGTATTTCTCCAAAACACTAGTAATTTCTGTAATAGCCTTTTTGGTGGGCGCACCAATCATCATCAATAACTTCTTCGAACTAAACTTATTATCTCCATTAATTAATCTATATTTTGTTCCACTTATTACCTTCATCATCTATCCTCTCGCGCTTCTAACATTCCTATTCAAACCATTAGATAATATCTTTTTAATTCTAATTACTATTATGGAAAATGCCTCATTAAAATTATCATCCATAGACTTTTTAAATTTAACCTTATGTCATATGAATATTATATTCTTTATCGCTTATTACATCTTAATAACACTAATTTTATATAAATGGTTAAAAGGGAAAAATTATATAATCATTTTATTCATAATTTTACTTATTCATCATAACATCAATTACTTAAATCCTATATCATCTCTAACCATGATTGATGTCGGGCAAGGAGATTCTTTTTTAATAAAATTAAAACATAATAAAGGTAATATATTAATTGATACTGGTGGCATTCCCACATATGATGATAAAGAGCCTTATGACATTGCAGAAAACATCACTATTCCATATCTCAAAGCTGAAGGAATAGATCACCTTGACTATTTAATAATTACCCATGGTGACTTTGATCATGCGGGCATGGCTATAAATTTAATTAAAAATTTTAAAGTAAATAAAGTTATTTTTAATAAAGGAGAATATAATGATTTAGAATTAGAAATAATTGATGTTTTAAAGAAAAAAAGAGTTCCATATTATCAAAATGCAAATGAATTAAAAATAAACAACATTAAATTATTATTCTTAAATAATAGAATTTATAATGATGAAAATGATAATTCAAGTGTCATATATGTAGACATTGATAAAATTAAATTATTGTTCATGGCAGATGCGACAGTAAATGCTGAAGAAGATTTACTAAAAACATATGACTTACCAAATATAGATATTTTAAAAGTAGGTCATCACGGAAGTAAAACAAGTTCTAGTAAAAAGTTCATAAATAGTATCAACCCCAAATATTCCATTATAAGTGTTGGTGAAAATAATAGCTATGGTCATCCAAATAAAGAAGTATTAGAAAATCTAAATAAATCGGTTATCTATAGAACTGATTTAGAGGGTAGTGTCAAATTTACATTTAAAAGGAAGTTGCAAATAAAAACTGCAGTAGAAAGGAGTTAAACTAAATTATTATAAAATGTCCGACATTGTCGGACAAATTAATCCAGGCTTGTTGTTAAATGATTTAGATAATATAAATTTAATTAATTCTTCAGTTGGCACTTCAAACATAAGTGTTTTGTAAATAGTAAAAAATGCCGACACCGTCGGCACAATTAAACTATATTCATTACAATAAACTTCTAAAAAATTTAAAATAAATAACACATATTTTTAAAAATTTAAATTTAAAATATTTAATAAAAAGAGAGTAGTCTTATTATTTATACAAAAGAAGAAGATAAGAATATATTATTATTGGGAGATGCATAAAGCAAAAAGTATTTATTGGATACATATAATTTGCCTAAAATGGATATACTAAAAGTAGAAAAATTATATTTAAAAATCATCTCCTAAGATATCTTAAATTTCGGCCGAAAAGATGTATATGGTCACCCCCACCAAAAAACTTTATATAAAAAGTAAAATTTTACTAAAAAAGATGGTATAGTTAAACTTTACCATCTAACCAAAGCCCGCTAATGCGTTAGCGTTTTATATAGATAGTCCAGTTTGATCTGGACTTTTTAAATTATGATTTTTTCTTTTTATCCTTTATAATTATTTCTACATTACAAATATTGGCAATTTTAATTAAATCTTCAAAAAAATACCTATTTAACCCTTGTTCATTATTTTTAACCCAGTTTTTAGATTTACCAAGTTTTTTTGCAAGTTCTTCCTGTGTCAAGTTTGAATTTTGTCTTATAAACTTAAGTATCTCGTTTGGCCTATAATTATTGGCTTTTATCTCCATTTTACCACCTCAAAATAATGGTACTATGTATTATTAATCAATTAGCAAAAAGACTATTGACACTAGTCTGAAACTTCAATATAATTAAATTCCTGAATTTGACAGTTTTAAAAGCAAAAAAACTCCTTAAGGCTTATTTTATAAAGCTTTTTGGAGTTTTAATATAT
>CALVRN010000003.1 GCA_944358675.1 uncultured Bacilli bacterium
ATATATTAAAACTCCAAAAAGCTTTATAAAATAAGCCTTAAGGAGTTTTTTCGCTTTTAAAACTGTCAAATTCAGGATTATAACAGAAAAACCTTTAAAAAACAAATGAAAACGTAAAATTATGTGAAGTAAATGGGTACTTATGTTTTGTTTTTTTAGCGGTTTGTCACGTACTTGATATGAACTTAATTTTGTGTTATGATGTATATGGATGAGAGAAATCTCATATAATAAAAAAGAGGAACATTTAGTTCGCAAGTGAATGTCGCCTCTAAAATAAATCGATTTGACACTCAATCACTGATGATGAGTGTCTATTTTTGTATTGCTAGAACCAATAAGGTAGAAAGTAGCAAAATGATACAAATGAGGTTTAAAAACTTTAAAATAAAAGTTTTTGTTTTCATTAATATCTACCTCCTCTCTATATAGATTGGAGGACGACACTCACATTAAATGTTCCTAATAAAATTATACAATATAACGAATAGTTATACAAGCGAACAAACAAATATTTGCTTGTTTATTCTTTTAATAATTCTTCTAAAGATACTAGTTTGTATCCTTTTGAGGTTATGTAATTTAATATGACTTCTATTTGATTATTTAACTCACTATTTACATCTAATGAAATTATTGAACCAGGTAATATTTGTTTTTTGATATTTAATAATGGATTATTTTTAATGATGATCCTAGGCATGATGGTTACCGAATTTTGAATGTTGCAAACTCTTAATATTTTTTTATTAGGTTTTTCAGTATAACAATAGTTATATATTTGAGGACCTATGTTAGTTAGAATAGTTTTCATCCAGACAAAATCACTATCATCGTAGTCTTCATTATTACTTAAGTTTCCTACTGTATGTCCGTTTTGAACAAGTTTTATTATTTGATTATGATGTTTTTCTAGATATTTACTTTCGATGAAAAAGGTAGCTTTAATTTCTTTTGACTCTAACATTTTTATGATATTTGTTATGTCATCTTTATTGCTTACTTTAAAAAGTAAGGTTATATCCATTTTAGTATTATTACCATTTATGACATATTTATCTTTATTTTTATCTAATGTATTTTCGACTTTTAGGGGTTTATAAACTAATAATTTATCATCAAAATACCCTATTTTACTCATGGCTTCATAACTTTTATCGACATCAACTTCTTTTCCATTTATACCAGGTATAATAGTATCATCTTTGATTATTGGTTCAATAGCATTTTCTTTATAGCCATCTTTTTTACTTTTAATTTCGGTAAGTAAGGTATCACTTAATTTAGCTGTTGTTCCAACTTTTTCTGTATAAACAAAGCTTCCTATCATGAGGGTTAAAATGCCAATTATTTCAAAAAATTTCTTCATAAACTCACCTATGAAAGTATATGAATTTCTTTTCTTTGTATGCTTTCACAATTTGATTAACTTATCATATTATACTATGAAGGGGGTAATCTAGATGAATGGACAATATTATATGTATAGACAGCCTATGAGGCCCAATGGACTAAGACCAGGAGGTCCCGGTCCTGGTCCAAATAATCAAGGTAGATTTTTAGGACCATTTATTTTAGGTGGAATTACTGGTGGCCTTATTTCTCCACTCTTTTGGGGAGGTAACCGTCCTATATATTATCCTTACTATCCACCATATGGACCTTATCCATATTATTATCGTTAAAGAAAAAGTCTCTAATCTGAGACTTTTTCTATGTATTTTTTTGAAACTTTTTCTAAATCTTTAATTAAAGATGCAATTTCTTCTTCAGTTTTTAATCTAGTTCCACTAGCAAACATATGCCCACCACCGCCATGGTTTGCGGCAACTTCATTGATAATTGGGCCTCTTGATCTAATTGAAATTCTATATGAGCCTAAATCTTTATCTTCGGTAGCAGTTACCCATACTAACATTTCATTTATATGGTTAAAACTATTTATCATATTTCCAGGAGTGGCAGCATCGACATTAAACTCTTTTAAGGTTTCATCATGGATTATCAAATACCCCACTTTATTTTCAGTTATTTGATAGTTTTGTGACATATAACCTTGGAATTTTATTTCTTTATATGGTCTTAAATATAATTCATTATATATTTTGGTAATATCGATACTTGTTTCTTGTAATAACTTACTTACTAAAGCAAATGTTTTAGCATTACTATAAGAGAACATAAATCTATTAGTGTCGGCAACTAATCCAATATATAATTTTTCACCGGCTTCTTTTGTTAATTTTAAATTGTTATTAAATACTAATTCTAATACCATCTGTGAGGCACTTGATGATTTATCATCAATCCACTCTAATTCACACATGGTTTCAACATATGGGTGATGATCTATTTTAATAGAATTTTTTATTCTTCTTGGATCAATACCATCTACTCTTTTATGGTCTGGAGTGTCAGTTACAATTAATAAGGCATTATCAATTGTTTCTGGTAATTTATCCAATTCCCCAATAAATCTAAATTTGGCAGCTGGACTACCTATACAATAAACTTTTTTGTCTGGAAAATTATCATTGATGATTTGCTTTAATCCTAAGGAACTTCCTAAGGCATCAGGATCTGGCCCGACATGTCTAGCAATGATAATAGTATCTGCTTTTTTTATTTTTTTATAGATTTGTTTATATATATTTTGTTTAAATAAATTCATTTTCATCACTCTTTCATTTATGATTATAACATATTTTTAGGCATTTAAAAACTGCTTATTTTAAGCAGTTTAAAGTATTACCATAGCAAATGTTAGTATTAAAATATTTACAATAGCAATTGTTGTGACTACTTTAATAGCCCATTTAAACCAAGTTCCGTATTCAACTTTTGCTAAAGCTAAACCTCCCATGATTGCGCCACAAGTTGGAGTAATTAAATTAACTAATCCGTTAGCAGCTACTAGAGTCATGATTGTTGCTTCAACACTATATCCTAAGTTAGATGCGAGTGGTCCAATGATTGGAGTTGACAAGGTTGCAAGACCTGAACTAGATGGAACTAGAACAGATAAAATTATATGAAGTATATAATTGGCTGGTCCAAAGATGACTGCTGGCATGTTTTTTAAAGCCTCTGAGGTATTATAGATAATATAATTATCTAAGTGTGTTGTTTGCATTAAGACACTAGCTCCTCTAGCAATAGCAATTACTAAGACTACACTCATCATATCTTTAGTACCATTTACAAATGTTTCGACAAATTCATGTTCTTTGTAACCATTTATAAGAGCTATTATGATAGAAATTATTAAGAACCATAAAGCTGCTTCATAGAAATACCAACCACCAAGTGGAGTTCCGGTTAACCAACCTGTGAATTTATCAAATATGGTTATACCAAATTCACCCCAAGGAATGAAGCCGATGATCATAACTAAGAATGTTAAAGCAAATATTATAAGAGTTAATTTCTGTTTACTTGTTAATTTGGCTTTTGTTTGTTCTTTTTCTTCACCATATGTTTCTTCCATGGCTTTTTGTTCTTGAAGTGATAGGAAGGTTGATCCTTTATCTTTTTGAACTTTTTTTGCGTAACGCATAACGAAGAAGATAGATATGCCTAAAGTTGTTAACCAAAGTAAAACACCTAAGCCTATTATAATTCCTTGATTGACTTCAATGCCAGCTGGTAAGGCACTGACGGCGGCTCCAACAGCAAATGGATTGATGGTTGAACCTAATACTCCAGATCCAGCACCAAGCAAGATGACTGAGGCTCCTACTAATGTGTCCATTCTAGCGGCAACCATAGTAGCAGCTAGTAAGGCATAAAATCCAACAGTTTCTTCAAGCATTCCATAGGTTGTACCACCTAATGAGAAAATAAACATCAAAATTGGAATTAATATTGTTTCTCTACCTTTTAATTTTTGAACTAAAACTTTGATACCGGTTTCTAAGGCTCCGGTTTTTGTTACAATGGCTAGGAAACCACCCAATATGATTACAAATATACAAACATCTATGGCATTTTCAAAGCCAAGTATTGGTGACATTAAAATGTCTGATATTTTGGCTCTAACGACTCCACTACCGTTAATAATAGTGTCACCATTAAACTGAGCGATTGGTAAAATATATGAAAGAACTCCTAGAGCAAATATTAGTATTAAAATAATTGAAAAAGCTGATAACATTACTTTGTTTTTTGTTTTTTTGGTTTCTGTCATTATTATCCCTCCTTAATAACAGTCCCAGCTTTTCCGTTTAAAGCAGCATTAGCGTTTTCTAATGAGGCGATAATAGCTGTACCATGATGCTTTTCGGCAAAATCTAGGCAAGCTTCAATTTTTGGAAGCATACTTCCTTTAGCAAAATGTCCTTCTTCTATATATTTATGTGCTTCAGAAGTGGTAAGTTTATCTAGAGTTATTTCATTTTCTTTACCATAGTTTAAACAGACTTTATCGACAGCGGTTAAGATTAGTAAAATATCAGCCCCAATGTTTCCGGCTAATAGGGCTGCAGATTTATCTTTATCGATAACAGCATCAATACCTTCTAGACCTTTTTCTTTATCATTTATGACAGGTACGCCACCGCCTCCTAGGGCGATGACAAGGTATCCATCATCATTTAATCTTTTAATAACTTCTTCTTCGATTATTTTTATAGGTTTTGGTGATGGAACGACTCTTCTATATCCTCTACCGGCATCTTCAATGAAAGTATAGCCTTTTTCTTTGGTCATTTTTTCAGCTTCTTCTTTGGTATAAAATGTTCCGATTGGTTTTGTTGGATGTTTAAATGCTTCATCGTTTTTATCTACAAGTGTTTGGGTAATAACGGTTAGGCATGTTTTTTTAATATGTTTTTTATTTAATTCATCTTGAAGTGACTGCTGAAGCTGATAGCCAATATATCCTTGGCTCATGCCACCGCATTCTGGGAATGGCATTTCCATGTGATTGAATATTTCTCCTACTTGCGGACCATTACCATGAGTTAAAATAATATTATTATTTTTGGTTAATTCAGCAAGCATTGGAGCGATTAATTCTATTTTGGTTTGTTGCTCTTTAGCATTATTTCCTAAAGCATTACCTCCTAAGGCAATAACGATTTTACTCATTTTTATCCTTCATTGTGGCATACATTACAGCTTTGATTGTATGCATACGGTTTTCGGCTTCATCAAAAACTTTAGAGTGACTTGATTCAAAAACTTCATTGGTTACTTCCATTTCTGGTAAGCCAAATTTTTCATAAATTTCTTTACCAATTGTGGTTTTTAAATCGTGAAATGATGGAAGGCAGTGTAAGAAGATTGCATTAGGATTTGCATTATTTAAAACTTCTTTAGTGACTTGGTATGGTTTTAGAAGTTTTATTCTTTCATTCCATACTTCATCAGGTTCACCCATAGATACCCAAACATCAGTATAAATGACATCGGCATTTTTAGTAGCTTCTTTGACATTTTCTTCAAAGGTTAAATGACTACCACTTGTTTTGGCTATTTTTTGACAAGTATCTATCAGTTCTTTGTTTGGCCATAAATCTTTTGGAGCGCAGCAAGTAAAGTTCATTCCCATTTTGGCTGATGCAACCATTAATGAATTTGCTACATTATTTCTAGCATCACCCATGAAGACAAAGTTAATGCCTTCTAGGTGTCCAAAATTTTCTTCAATAGTAAGCATGTCGGCTAGCATTTGGGTTGGATGAAATTCATTGGTTAAGCCATTCCAAACTGGTACACCAGCATAGGCTCCTAAGGTTTCAACTAGTGATTGATCGAAACCACGATATTCGATTCCATCATACATACGACCTAGAACTCTTGCGGTATCTTCGATGCTTTCTTTTTTACCCATTTGAGAGCTTCCTGGATCTAGGTAGGTTACACCCATTCCTAGGTCATGTCCGGCAACTTCAAAAGCACATCTTGTTCTTGTTGAGGTTTTTTCAAATAGTAAAACGATGTTTTTACCTTTTAAATATCGATGAGGAATACCTTTTTTCTTTTTGTTTTTGAAGTCTTTAGATAGATCTAGTAAGTATCTAATTTCTTCTTTTGAATAATCTAATAGTTTTAAAAAGTTTCTTCCTTGTAAATTCATATTATGTTCCTTTCTTATTTTTCTCTAACTAATGGCATACTCATACATCTTGGTCCACCACGACCTCTTGAAAGTTCGGCACTACTCATTTCAATTACTTTAAGGCCATATTCTCTTAACACTCTATTGGTTTCAGTATTTCTATTATAGACAACTACCACTCCTGGAGCGATTGCGAGAGTATTACTACCATCGTTCCACTGCTCTCTTTGAGATGCTACTTCATCTCCTCCAGCACATGGAATTAAAGTTATGTCTAGTCCTAAATATTTTTCTAATATTTCTTCTAGAGAACCAGTCATTTCTTTAACGTTTAAGTCTTCATCACTATCTGGGTCATTTCCTTCTTTGATTTCATACACTTTTAATGTTTCCATAATTCCTGGATGATAAGTAAATTTATCATAATCAACTTGTGTAAATACGGTGTCTAGGTGCATGAACGCTCTTGACACTGGAATGTCAAAGGCTAAGATTGTATCAATTTTACTTTCTTTATCTTTGAAAATATTTTTAGCTAATTGATCGATAGCTCCAGCTTCGGTTCTTTGAGAGATACCAATAGCTAAAACGTGATCGTTTAGATTTAAAACATCTCCACCTTCAATATGACATTCTTCATATCGATCATAATATTTTGGAACTTGTCCTTTAAATTTTGGATGGTAATTAAAAATATATTCAGCGTAAATTGTCTCTCTATTTCTAGTTACAGAATACATTTTATTTAAGGTTATACCTTCACCCACACTAGCAAAATTATCTCTTGTAAAGTATAGGTTTGGCATTGGGTCAGTAATAAAATCTGAATCTTCGCTTACTAAGTCAACTAGCGATTTATCTAGTCTTCTTTTTTCATAATCTAGTTCACTGATTCTGATTCCTTCCATTGTTTTTAAGACTAGGTCTTTATTGTTTTCGATACTATTTAAATATTCTAATACTAAGTATTTATATTTAGGTGTATCAACCCCGGCTTCAATTATAAACTGTTTAATAAATCTTTCTTTGATGTCTGGTCTTTGGTCTAAGACTTCAGTCATCAAATCTTCGAGATAAAACACTTTTACTCCATTTTCTTTTAGTATGTTTGCGAATTCATCGTGTTCTTTTTGAGCAACTTCAAGATATGGAATATCATCAAAAAGTAATCTTTCTAAGGTGTCTGGTGTTAAGTTTAATAATTCTTTTCCTGGTCTATGGAGTAATACTTCTTTTAAAGGTTTTATTTCGCTTGTGACATCAATTGCACTCATTTCATATCCTCCTTATATTATCATGATAGCATATTTTGTGATTTTATTTTGAGTCAAATATGTTTTAAATGCCTTATTTACACAAATTGACGCAAAAATTACTTTTTTATTTAATATTAACTATTTTTCACAAATTATTACTATTTTGTGTGCTATAATTTTTGAGGTGTTTATACTTTTTTTATATTTATGGGTTTTTAACCTTATTTTATAAGCAAAAGTCTTGACTTTAAGGTTAATTGCATATATAATTAATGACAGCGTGTTAAAGCAGCGTTATTTTGGAGATTATAATGTGGATATTCCCTATAGGGGTTACTTATTTGGCTGCGAAATTAAGTATTGATATATTCCACCCTATAGTTTTGCAAAATAACCTTTCGCGCTAGTGGAAGGAGGAATTTAAATGGCAAGATATCTTGGACCAACTTACAAAAAATCTAGACGTTTTGGTTTTTCTGTTTTAGAAAATGGAAAAGAATTAGCTAAAAAACCTTATGCACCTGGTGAGCATGGTCAAGACCGTAAGAAAAAATTATCTAACTATGGTATTCAATTACAAGAAAAACAAAAGGTTAAATTCATGTATGGTTTAAGTGAGAAACAAATGGAAAAAACTTTTGAAAAAGCAGTTAAAATGAAAGGTGTCAACGGTGAAAACTTACTTAAATTATTAGAAAGTCGTTTAGATAATTTAGTTTACCGCATTGGATTTGCTACTACTAGAAAAGGTGCTAGACAACTTGTTAACCACGGACATGTTACTGTTAATGGTAAAAGAGTTGATATTCCATCTTATCAAGTTAAACCTGGTGATGTTATCAGTTTAATGGAAAATGATAAAGAAATGGCTATTGTTAAATCTTCTTTAGAAGCTTTACATAATAGAGTCGAATTTATTTCTTATGATGATAAGAAAATGGAAGCTACTTATGTTAGGTATCCAGAACGTAGTGAATTAAATGCTGATATTGATGAAGCATTAATTATCGAATACTACAACAGAAATTAAGGGAACATTTTGTTCTCTTTTTTTATTATAATCTATTTTTTAAAACGTTAAGCGACAATTTATGAGGTGCTGCTAAAAACCTTTGTACAATGAGTACGAGGTGGTAACAATTGGCAACATTTTTTAAAAGAATCCACGATTTAAGAGTAGATAATGATTTGAAGCAAAAGGATATTGCTTCTATATTAAAAGTTAATGTTAATACTTATCCACATTGGGAAAGTGGAATGTATGAAATACCTATTGAGATGGTTGATAAACTATCTAAGTTTTATAATTGTTCTATAGATTATTTAACCGGACTCTCTAAGGATCGCGGTGTTTTCATTAATTATTTTAACAGTGAAGAGATGTTTATTAGACTTAAAAGATTACGCAAGGAAAATAATTTATCACAATTTGAAATTGGCAGTAAATTAGGATTTGGGCAAATGAACTGGTGTAGATATGAATCTGGAAAAGTGTTAATTCCTTTTTCTAAACTTTATTTAGTTGCGAAAGAGTTTAATATTTCTTTAGATTATTTAATGGGTAAAACTGATGATAAGAATATTAAAATTTTGACACATTAAAACTAGGATTTTGTCCTAGTTTTTGTTATAGATTATTAGCAAGTTTTGTAATTTCATTTTTGTGCAAGCCAGTTAGTTTTGCAATTTCTTCTACGTTCATGTTTGCCTTTAACATATTTTGAGCTATATTTAATGCACTATTTTTTGCACCACGTTTTTCACCACGTTTTTGCCCTTTAGCTTCAGCTTCTTCACGGTCAATTTTATGCATCCAAGCTTCCATTTCGGCTTTGTCATATAAACCTATCATGTGTTTGTCATCGTTTAAATCTGAAATTATTTTTTCCATAGCCATTAAATCATCATCTCCTTTCGAAATATCTTTTAAATCTTTTTGGCTAGTAATGTCTAACATTGCAGCTATCTTTTCAAATTTAGTCATTTTCTCTTTACCTTTAGTATAATACTTTTCTTTCGCAAATTCTATATTTATATGTATTCTTTTGAAATTTTCTTCATCAGTACTTTTGCCATCTTTATTTCTCATTTTATAATCATCTGGCAATAATTCATTTTTTAATCTTTTTTTTACTATTGATATTAATTTGTAAAACACAGCCATCATCAAAATCATCACCAGCCTGAAATTTTTCATGAGCTAGTTTATGATGATAAGAATTATTTTTAAGTTTAGTACTTTTATTATTATTTCTGTTAGCTTCAATATTGATAATATCATCATCAATTTTAATAATTAAGTCAGCTATTTTTTTCTTTTCATCGTAATGTTTTATGGACATTTCGGTATTTAGAAAAACTAAATTTTTATAAATATAACCTTCCGAATATTCAGTTAATTTACTTAAGAAATAAGATAATGTTTTTCTGAAGTTTTTATTTTGAAAAAGTGATTTAAATACAGGGTCAAACATTGTAGGCATCATTTTGCTTTTTGCTTTAACTTGATTTGTCATTTTTGTCCTCCTCTATATATAAACATACGACATTTTTGCATTATTTCCTTTTTTTCAAACGAAAAAAACTATAAAATTATAATTTTTTATAGTTTTATAGTTCCAATAAAGTATTTCTTTTTACCTCTTCTTAACACTAAAATTTCATTATCAATAGCTATTTCTTTAGTTACTGTATAATTTTCATCAGTGATTTTTTCTTCATTTATAGTAATACTTCCAGCATTTACAAATTCTCTAGCTTCTCTTTTACTAGAAGCTATTTTATTATTAACAAGCATATCAATGATATTTACATTATTTTCTGTTTCAAATGTTGGTACTCCTTTAAAGACATCTTCTATTTCTTTTTTAGTTAGATTCTTAACATGTCCACTAAATAGAGCTTCACTCATTTCTTTGGCTTTTTCAGCTTCTTTTTCTCCGTGTAAGAAGGTAACTACTTCTTTAGCTAAAGTTTTTTGGGCAATTCTAGTTTCTGGATGAGCTGTTTGCTGTTTCTCGATATCTTCAATTTCTTCTTTTGTTAAGAAGGTAAATATTTTTAAGTAATCAATGACTTTTTCATCATCACTATTTAATAGATATTGATATATTTCATAGCTAGATGTTTTGTTTTTATCAAGCCAAAAGGCATTTCCTTCTGATTTACCAAATTTTTTTCCATTTTTATCGGTAACTAATGGCATTGTAAAGCCATATACTTCATCACCTGTTTTTTTTCTGATTAAATCAATACCAGCCGTGATGTTACCCCACTGATCAGAACCAGCACATTCTAGTGTACAATTTCTAGTTTGATAAAGGTGAAGATAATCTAAGGCTTGCATTATCATATATGAAAACTCTGTATAAGTAATTCCAGTATCTAATCTTCTTCTAATTATATCTTTATCTAGCATATAATTTATATTAAAATATTTTCCGTAATCTCTTAGAAAGTCAATAAAATTAATATCTTTAGACCAGTCATAGTTATTGACTACTTCAAATCCAAATAAATCTTCTACTTGTTTTTTTAAACATTCATAGTTGTGCTGAATCACTTCTACTGGTTGCATTTGTCTTTCTTCGGTTGGTCTAGGATCTCCTATTCTACCGGTTGCTCCACCAACTAATAAAATAGGATGATGTCCGGCTTTTTCTAATCTTTTGCTGATTAAAAACGTTGATAAATGGCCAAGGTGCAGACTATCGGCTGTTGGATCTGTTCCGATATAGAAAGTTAATCCACCATTATTTAATTTTTCTTCTAAATCTTCACCTGCTTCATCTTTAATTAGACCTCTCCATTTTAATTCATCATATAGTTTCATTATTTATCCTCCTCACAGTGGCAGTGGTCACATTTTTCTTCGCAATTACAGTTCATATGTGTTACTATTTCTACACTATTACTAGTGCCTATTCTAGTAGCTCCTGCTTTAATTAATTCATTCATTTGTTTAAATGTTTTTATACCACCACTAGCTTTTATTTCTAATACTTCGTTTTTATGTTTGTTTATTAACTCAACATCTTCTAAGCTTACTCCACGACTTCCAAAACCAGTATTGGTTTTTATGAAATTAACAAAGGTTTCATTACAGATTTCGGTCATTTTTATTATTTCTTCTTCTGTAAGTAAAGATGTTTCAATAATTACTTTTAATGTTTTTCCATCAATTTGATCTCTAATTTCTTCGATTTCTGACTTTACATAATCATAATCTTTGTCTTTTAAAGCTCCTACATTGATAACCATATCTATTTCATCGGCTCCATTTTCAGTAGCTTCAATAGCTTCATAAGCTTTTACTTTTGGGGTGTTCATTCCGAGTGGAAACCCAACAACAGTACATACTCCAATATTAGTATCTTTAAGTAAATCTTTAGCCAAAGTTACATAATATGGATGAACACATACTGTTTCAAAGCCATATTCTATAGCCTCATGACATAGTTTAGCAATGTCTTCTTCTTTCGCATCCATTTTTAAATTTGTGTGGTCAATATATTTTCCTATTTCCATGTTTATTCCTCCTTCAATAAAAAGATACTATGAATTATAAGGACGAGTTTTTCCCGCGGTACCACCTTATTTCATAGTATCTATGCTTCTTTATCTGATAACGGTGATTAACCGGTTTGACTATAAATAGTGTAATTCATTATTTAACCTTGGTTAGTTTTCATCTACCACTAACTTTCTAATTACTAGTTAAATAATTACTAGGTTATTTGTCCACATCAATTAATAAGACTATAACACAAAGGTTTTACGTTTGTCAAATGTTTTATCAAAAAATAACAAAATGTTATTGTGATTAGTGTCATTATTTGTTATAATCATATATAAGGAATGTTCAATAGAGTTGGTGCGACCTCTTTTTCAAAAAGGAGGTGGTGCTTGTGACTAAAAGAGAAAAAGCTCTTTATGCCATAATATCCCTTCTATTTATTTTAATATTTATTATATTATTTAAATAGAAAAATGCACCTAACTCATTTGCTTCAATGATTTAGGTGCGACAACCAAATTGGCCCTATTCAACATTGCAGTATTGAATGTTCCTTTTTTATTTTATGAGATTTCTCTCATCTATATACATTTTATCACAAATTTAACTTTATGGCAAATTATTTAACAACAATGTTTACTAATTTTCCTGGTATGGCTATAACTTTAACAATAGTTTTTCCTTCTATAAATTTTTGAACATTGGTGTTTTCTTTAGCTAATTTTTCCATTTCTTCTTTAGAGGTATCAGTACTTACTGTTTCTTTACCTCTAACTTTACCATTTACTTGGAAAACTAGTTCATATGTATTATCAATAGTTTTATTTTCATCATAAGCTGGCCACATAGATTCACATAGCGGATTACCTAATTTATATTTCTCATTTATCTCTTCAGTGATATGTGGAGCAAATGGGTTTAACAAATGAAGTAATACTCTTAGGTCTTCTTTGGTAATTGTTTCCATATCATCGTAGGCATTCATTAAAATCATTAGAGCTGAAATAGCAGTATTAAATTTCATACTCTTGATATCATTAGTGACTTTTTTTATTGTTTTATGAACTAAAGCTTCATCAGAATAACCTTCTTTATCATTTAGTTTTTCGCCGGCTTTCCATATTCTATCTATAAATCTTTTACATCCTTTTAGACTATTAGTAGACCATGCGGCATCTTTTTCATAATCACCAATAAACATTTCATAAAGTCTTAAAGCATCAGCTCCATACTCTTCAACAACATCGTGAGGATTAATGACATTACCTTTTGATTTACTCATTTTTTCTCCATCAGGTCCTAGAATCATACCATGTGATGTTCTGATATCAATTGGTTCTTTATTTGGAACTAGTCCAATATTATATAAAAATTGATTCCAAAATCTAGCATATAGTAAGTGGCGAGCTGTGTGCTCCATACCACCATCATACCAGTCTACTTTGCCCCAATAATTTAAAGCTTCTTTTGAGACAAATTCTTTATCATTATGCGGATCCATATATCTTAAGAAATACCATGATGATCCAGCCCAGTTAGGCATAGTGTCTGTTTCTCTTCTTGCTTTAGCACCACATTTTGGACAAGTAGTATTTACCCAATCTTCGATATTAGCAAGTGGGCTTTCACCATCATCTGTAGGTTCATAGTTTGCAACATCTGGAAGTAATACTGGAAGCTCTTCTTCTGGTACTGGAACCCAACCACAATGTTTACAGTAAACTAATGGAATTGGTTCTCCCCAAAATCTTTGTCTTGAGAAAATCCAATCTTGAAGGCGATAATTTACTTTACTATTACCAATTTTTCTTTTGGTGATTTCATCAATCATTTTTTTGATTGCTTCTTCTTTATTTGTCATTCCATTTAAAATTTCTGAATTAATATATTTTCCTTCACCGATGTATGGTAATGTATCTCCTTCGATTACAGGAATAATTTCAATATTAAATTTAGTAGCAAATTCATAGTCTCTATCATCATGAGCTGGTACAGCCATGATAGCTCCTGTTCCATAACTCATCATAACATAATCTGCGGTCCAAATTTGAATTTCTTTATTTGTAAATGGATTAATGGCATTAATTCCTTCTATTTTTACACCGGTTTTTTCTTTAGCTAGTTCAGTTCTTTCAAGTTCAGTTTTAGTTTTAGCATATTCCTTATATTTCTTTATTTCATCCATGTTGGTTATTTTGTTTTTTAGTGTTTCTATAATTGGATGCTCTGGAGCAATTACCATGAATGTTGCGCCATAAATTGTGTCCGGTCTAGTGGTATATACTTTTAGTTTTTCGTTTGTATCTTGAATTTCAAAATCAATTTCAGCTCCAGTAGATTTACCAATCCAATTTATTTGACCTAGTTTAACACGTTTACTAAAATTAGTATTATCTAGTCCATTTAGTAAATCTTCTGCATAGTCACTCATTCTAAGCATCCACTGCTCTTTTTCTTTTTGAACTACTTTAGAACCACATCTTTCACAAACTCCGCCAGCTGAATCTTCATTAGATAAACCCGTTTTACATGTTGGACACCAGTTAATATTCTTTTTAGCTTTATAAGCCATACCATGTTCATAAAATTTTAAAAATTGCCACTGAGTCCATTTATAGTAATCTGGATCTGTTGTTGAAAATTCTCTATTCCAATCAAAAGAAATACCAAGCTCTTCTATTTGACTTTTAAATGTTTTGATATTTGCTTTGACAGCTTCTTTTGGATGAATATGATTTTTTATTGCATACTGTTCAGCGGGAGCTCCAAAAGCATCCCATCCCATTGGGAATAATACATTATACCCTTCCATTCTTTTTTGTCTAGCCACTGTATCTAAAGCGGTATAACTTCTAGCATGTCCAACATGAAGACCAGCTCCTGATGGATATGGAAATTCTACTAGTAAATAATATTTTTCTTTTTTATCACCATTTTTAGCGGCAAATGTTTGGTGCTTCTGCCAATAATTCTGCCATTTTTTTTCTATTTCTTTATGATTATACATTTTATTTTCCTTCTTTCTTTTTATAAATTGTGCCTAATAGTTTATACATTAAAAGCATTAGCGGAACTAAAATAACAAATCCTACTAACATTTTAAATATTAAACTATCAAATATTTCAATCACTGTACATGTGAATGCTATAATAAAAGCATTTGTTAAAGCTAAGGCTTGGGCGAAGCTTTTTAAGTTTATTTTTTTAAAATCTATTTTATAAGCTGCTTCAAAAAATTTTAATTGTTTACTTGTTTTAAATTTTTCAAAACCTTTTTTTCTAAATATAACAACTGTACTGTAAACCAAATAAACTATTACAAAACAAAATATAAATGTTATTAAATATTCCATAAATCCTCCCTATATTAAAAAAGTATTATGAATGTAAGGGCGTCATGAACGCGGTACCACCTTACTTTATAATACTTTTTATTATCTCTTAATGTGATAACGGACATGACCGTCTTATACTTATCATATAAGAAGCTCATAAGCAAGTTCATAATTATTGTTAGAAAGTTTGCACCGACCACTTTCTCTCTATATAACAAATCATTATTACTACTCTTATTCAAGGCTTTTAAACTGTTAATATTATAATATATTTTTTTATAATGTTCAAGGATTAATCATCGCTTCTACCAAATAATTGAAGTAGTCTTAAGAACAAGTTAATGAAATCTAAGTATAATTCTAAAGCACCATAGATTGCTAGATTATCTTCTGGTAATACGTTAAACTCTTGCATTTTTAATATTTGCTGTACATCATATGCTGTATATCCTACAAATATGGCAATTGCTATACATGAAACAATTAAATCAAATGTTGAGTTATTCATAAATAAATTTATTAAACCACATACTATTATAGCAATTAGCCCTATAAATAAATATACACCAATTTTAGATAAATCTACTTTTGTTACAGCACCCAGGAATGCAAATACAGCAAATATTCCTGCTGTTAATAAGAATACATACATTATTGAACCTAGATCATATGTTACAAAGATTGTTGAAAATGTTAAACCACTTACTGCTGAATAAATTATAAAACTTACAATAGCGGTTGCTGGTTTCATTTTTGTTATTCTGGCTGATAAAAATATAACAATAGCAAATTCAATAATGATTACAATTAAAAATGCATAACTACCAAATAATTTAAACATTGTTTCTGGATGAAGTGATACATAATAACCTGTAAAGAATGTGACTAATAATCCTATGAACATCCAACCAAATACTTTTGGCAATATTTTACTTGTCATTTAATTCCTCCTTTTTATAAGTATATCATTTTTAAAGATTTTTATAAAGATATTTTACTACTTTTTAGGAAAAGCAAATCTAGTGTGCTTATAATTTACACACTAGATTATACACTTTTATTATTTTTGATAAATCACATATAACCCATTTTTCAAGAATTGATGAAAGAAAAAAACTCGTTTCAAATTAAACGAGTTTTAAATTTCTCCAATATATTCAAGTAATTTTAAGAACATTTTAACAAATTTTTTATCTAATCCTATTCTAGATAATTTACGAATTTCAATTCTTTTTTTCTTAATTGGTAATTCACAAAATAAGATAGAGTCGATTTTTTCTTTCATTTCGGTTGGTATTTGTAAATCACTAATAATTCGTTCTATATCTTCATTTATTAATCTTAAAGCATCAATTTCTATATCTTTACCTTTACAACTTATAGATAATTGTCCAACGGTTGGAACATCATTTATTTCAACTATAAAGTTTGGTCCATCAACATATGTTTTTAAAGATAGTGATGTTTCATTCATATAAGCTTCAACTTCACTTGTTCTTTTAGTATTTCTAAAGATAATTTTATAATTTCTTTTATCTGGTACAATACCACTTTTACCTTTAACAGATCTAATTACTACACTATAGTTGTTTGGCATATAAGTATAATCTATTTGGGTTAATAAATAATAATCTTTACGATATAAATCACTTTCCCCATCATCTTCGAATAAAGTATAGGAATTACTTTGTCCTGGGAAGATGTTTATTTCCATATTAGTTGGTGGAGTTGTATCATTTAAATTTTGATTATTACTTAATGGGATAATTGCTCCTGATTTAGCAAATACTGGATAATCTTCATCACGGAAGAAACTGATATAGCTTTTGCCACCAGGGAATTTTTTGCCGGTTACATAATCATACCATGTTCCTTCTGGAAGATAGAAATTGTGAACAACACGGTTCATGACTTCATCTTTTTTAGTAATAATAGGTGCAATTAATAAAGATGAACCGAAGAAATATTCATTACGATATAATACATCATCATAAAAACTCGGAGATAAATAGTATAATGGTTTTATTAAAGCATCACCAAATTTATGATATTTATAGGCTTCACTATAGATATATGGAATCAATTTATGTCTTAACTGTAAATAGTCTTTAGCTATTGTATGTGTTTTTATATCCCATCTCCATGGCTCTCTTTTATAGTAGTGTCCTTTGTCAACACCAAATTTTAAGATTGGTGAAAAGACACCTAATTGAATAGATCGTAGGTATAATTCATTATCTTCAGTTCCTTTAAAATATCCACTAATATCGTGAGCCCAAAAAGGTGCACCATTATTAAAACTATTGTTGTTATAAAAAGGTATTTTTCTTAATGTAGCCCAGCTTACTTCGGTTTTTCCAGAATATAATACGGGATAACGATGAGGAACTAATCCATTACCAGAAGATAATAATAGTGGTCTACGTTTGAAATCCCTTTGCATGTCATAGAATTGATAATGTTTTAGTAATGTTAAATCTTGAATATTTTGTTTATTTTCTAAATCAAGCCAATAGAAATCAACACCTAATGCATCTAAAGGATGGATAAATAATTTAAAATAGACATCAATAAATTTTGGTTCTAATACATTATACGGAATTTTTCCATCACTATCTGCTTGTAAATATTTTAAAGCATCATTATAGTATGTATCAATATTATAAATGCCGGAGGTTGGATCGATGCTTAAACCTAGTCTTATATTTTTCGCATGTAGATAATCGATCATAGCTTTTGGATTTTTAAAGTATTTATCATTAAATGTAAAACCAGATCTTAAGTGTTTATCTTTAATTTTAATACGTTTGTGCCAGTCTTTGTCTAAAACAACTATAGATAAAGGTATTTCATGGCTTTCAAAATTATCAACTAATGTTTTTAATTTTAAGTCATCATAATCATTATTACTACTCCACCAGTTACCTAAGGCATATCTAGGCGGGAGTGCTGGAAAACCGGTTATTTGATAATAATCTTTTAAAGCTTCTTCAAAATCTTTATTATACATGAATAAATATGTATCAACTCTAAGTTCAGTATTTTTAGAAACTGTTCCATCTTCATTAAAAATATATGAATTAGTATCATCAATACTTGCCATTCCATCAGCTGAATATAGTCCTTTACCTTTTAGACCACCTTCAGCTAATGAGCTATTCGGTATTCCAAAATTACGAACTTCTGGATGTCCATAGTACCAAAAACGATCAGTATTTAACAACTCTACTTTTAAGTTCGCGGCCGGATCGGCTTTACCACCTAAAAAGGATCTTCCTTTAATATAGGTTAGTTTAAAGTATTTAGTAGTAATTACAACATAATTACTATCTTCATTAGAATGAAATTCTGGAGTTTTTAAATCACGATATAAGACTTGTTCTGTTGGATCATCAATGAATATACCATTATCATTATATTCTAGTCTAATTAATCTTTCAGTTAAAACTGTAAAGCGAAACTTTTCTCCTTGAATTATATTTTTTTTATTAGCAATCGCTCTTTTTCTATCTAGTGTAAATTGCTCACCTAAATTATACATAAATTATCTCCCCTTATTCTCTTATATTTCATCTATTTGCATGAAGTTTGTGTGTTTTACTTTTTTAAAAGGATAACCACCTGTAATAATAATTTTATCTCCTTGTTTTAAATTTAAAGCTTTAGATATGATTTTTTTCACATTATCTGTTAGTTCATCTAAAGTATTACCTTCAGCATTTACTGGTAAAACGCCAAAGTTTAATTGCAAGCTTTTAACCACTTCGTTGCTTGATGCCGCAGCAATAATTGGGCATGGTGGTTTTAATTCACTGATTCTTCTAGCTGTTCTACCAAATGTGGTTGCTACTACAATTGCTTTACAGTCTAATTCATTAGCTCCTAATACAACACTTGAAGATACAGTTGATGTTATGCTTTTTTGTTTTTCTTTTAATGAGTTTCTGAAAAAATAACCATAATCTATACTGTCCTCTGATTCTTTAATAATTTTACTAACAATTCTAACAGTGTCAATTGGATGTGCCCCAATTGTTGTTTCACTTGTAAGCATAATGGCATCAATTGCTTCTGAAACTAAGGTTGATAAATCTGATACTTCCGCACGATTTGGAACTGATTTTTTAGTTATAAAACTATTGAATTCTGCGGTTATAATCATTAAACAACCTTGTTCATAACATTTGTGAATTATTTTCTTTTGGATATTAGGTACGATTTCAATTGGCATTTCAATACCTAAATCTCCTCTATCTAGTATGATTCCATCGGCAATATTAATTATATTGTCTATATCATCGACAGCTCTTTTATTTTCTATTTTTGCGAGCAGTCCAATGTGTTCATTTTTTAGTTCAATTAATAAGTCATTTATTTCTAATACATCTTCAGCAGATGAGATGGAAGATACACTAATAAAATCAATTCCCATTTCATTTGCAAATAAGATATCTTGATAATCTTGGTCTGTTAAAAATTTACGGCTTGTTCTAGTTTCTGGTAAATAAATTTTAGAATTATCTGTTACTTCACCACCTTTTAGAACTGTACACACGACATAATCTAATCCTTTTTCAATAACTTGTAAAATAACATTACCTTTACTTAATTTTATTTTAGTGTGATATTTTAAATCGTTTACTAAATTTGGATAATTAACTGAAAAGCCTGTCATATTTCCATTTATTTCATTCATATATATTCTTATTTTATCACCGGTGTTTAAATAAGCTTTACCACCAATGAAAGTATGGGTTCTAACACAGGGCCCTTCTAAATCTATCATGATAGCAGTATTTGTGCCTAGTTTTTCGTTTGTCTCATTAATTATGTTTATTAATCTGCGGCAAACATCATGTGAAGAATAACTCATGTTTAATCTTATAACATCAATACCACTTTTTATAAATTCTTCAATTTGCTGTCTTTCATTTTTATTTTCACTTACTGTTGCAATTAACTTTGTTTTTTCCATGTTTACCACACCCTATTCTATTTAAATTATAAAGTATATACCTTTTAAAGTCAATGAATTTTATAACATTTAAAAGATGTAGAACCTACTCTACATCTATTTTAAATCATCGATATTCTTCTTTAATTGTTTGGCATCTTCACCAAAAATTATTTTTAGTTGATTATCAATTTCAACTATACCCTGAGCACCCATTTTTTGAATTGCTTCTTTATTCACAAGTTCAATATTATGAAGGTTTACAACGAATCTTGAATTATTTACTTCATAATTAATAATGTTTGCTGTTCCTCCTAAGTATTCAATTAATTTATTGGCCTCTAATTTAAAATCTTTACTTTTAGCTTTTAGAATTGCGAAAGCTATTATTAATAAGACTATAATTATAATTACATATTGCCATATCATTTTCATCACCTGTTATTATTATACTATATTTTCTATATTTTTAATATATCATTTTGATCTAAAGTTCCATTACTAATAGCTTCATTTATATATGATTGCATTCTTTCAGTTCTGTTTATTTCCATATTGTTGATTCTTTCATCTAATCCGTTAGCATATCCAGATAAATCTATTAAATATTGGATTAGTGAATTTTTTGTTTCTGTACTATTAATTTGTTGAAGGAAAATTGCTATTGTTTTGGGATCACTACTACTTATATAATCATCTAAATGACTATCTAATAATTTCATAGCTATTACTCTTGCTTTATAATTGTTTATTTCTTGTTCTTCACTGTTTTCAAATGGGTAATTATTTGTAAGTAGTCCTACCATCTCTTCTAAATCAGTAAGATATACACCATAGTTATATGTCTTAACACTTATAAAATAACTTGTTTGATTTTCTTTTACTTCACCATCGAATTTCCAAAAATAGTTTTCTTTTATCTTGTTTTCCAAATTACTAAAATAAGTTTTGTTATTTTTGACATAATTGTCTAAATTATATTTGTCAATTAATTTTTCACTAGGTGCTTGGAGAAGATAGGCATCTTCTCCAGTCATCATTGTTTTATCTTGAACTTCTTGATTCATTAAACTTTCTAATTCATCTTTACTGATACCATTAGCAAAGCCATTAGAAATATTTTCTATGATCTCTTTTTTAGTATAGCTCTTTTCTGGCTCTTTATTATTTTTGGTTAATATGATTATTGTGACAGCTAATGCGATGAGTATCAAGAACACTATTACACTAATTATTATTTTAGTTTTCTTTTTCATAATTCACCTCTTTTGCTATAGATTTGGTGTATATGGAACTATAAGTGTACCATATGATCTATCACTAACATTTCCGGCATTATCAGTTGTTTGAGTACCCAATGATATATTAACTGGGGATCTTCCTCTATACTTCCATGTACAACTATGAGTCCATTCGCAAAAGTCTCCTACGCCATTATTTGATTTGAACAGATATAGCGTTTTACCTGTGTTAACACCTGATAAATTGTCTTGTGTATATGATCCTTCGTCATAACCCCATGGGGTACACCAAGGATTTAATTGTACAGAACAGTTTTGTGTTTTTCCATTACAACTGTTATTTGATAATGATCCACATATTCCACCTGTAACATTTATATAAGGAGTATTTGGCTTTGTGGCATCTCTTTTAAATCGTTTTGAACATTTATTAGTATTACCTGCGGCATCTTTAACATATCCATAATAAGTTATTCCTTTTGTATCTGTTGTTTGTGTTGCACTTGTTTTTCCGTTATAACTTGCACTACTGCTACTTGATATTCCATAAGATGCGACTCCACTTAAATTGTCATTTTTAGCAGAGAATGATACTGTTACATTACTTCGATACCAACCATTATTTCCTGATGTTCCATTTGAAACTATGCTACATGTCGGAGCGGTTTTATCCATCTTAATCCATTTTGAGCATTTGTTAGTATTACCTGCAGCATCTTTAACATATCCATAATAGGTTACTCCTGATGTCTCTGCTGTTTGTGATGCACTTGTTTTTCCATTATAACTTGCACTACTACTTGTTGTTAATCCATATGATGCGACTCCACTTAAATTATCGCTTCTCGATAATGATAAAGTTACATTACTTCGATACCAACTATTGTTTCCTGATGTTCCACTTGCACTTATAGAACAGCTTGGTGCTGTTTTATCCATCTTAAACCAAGTTGAACATTTGCCTGTATTTCCAGCAGCATCCCTGACATATCCATAATAGGTTACTCCTGATGTGTTAGATGAATAAGTTGCACTTGTACTATTATTATATGTTGCACTTGTACTAGTACTTAAGCCGTATGAAGCAACTCCACTTGTTGAGTCATTTCTCGAGCTAAGTTTTACTGTTACATTACTTTTATACCAACTGTTGTTTCCAACTGTTCCACTCTTGGTTACTGTACATGTTGGAGCGGTTGAATCTTTCTTGACTGAAATTGAACATTTATTTGTATGTCCAGCGGCATCTTTCACATATCCATAATAAGTTATTCCTTTTGTATCTGCTGTTTGTGTTGCACTTGAATTATTTCCATAACTGGCATTTGTGCTTGTTGTTATTCCGTATGATGCGACTCCACTTGTTGCATCAGTTTTTGAGTTAAATGATATTGTGATGTTTCCTTTATACCAACCATTGTTTCCTGGTGTTCCACTTGATTTTAATGTGCATGATGGTGCTACCGTATCTCTTTTTACATTTTTTGTACATGTTCCAACATTTCCTGCTCTATCTTTAACAAAACCATAATATGTTTGACTCTTGGTGTCATAAGTTAATGTCATTTGAGTTGTTCCGTTATATACCGCACTATTTGCCGTATTCATTCCATATGAGGCAACTCCACTTTCTTTGTCTGATGTTGTCATTTTTAGGGTAACATTTCCGGTATACCATTGATTGCTTCCTTTTTGTCCACTATCAGTAATTGTACATGTTGGTTTTGTATTATCTACTACTTTTAACGATGTTCCATTTGCTGAAATATTGCCAGCTTTATCTTTTACCCATATATAATATGTTCCTAAATCAAGTCCTCTTACAAATGTTTTGGTTTCTCCTCCATTACTTGAAACTGATATCCAATTACTATCATCTTCACTTGGTCTTGTGTTTGATGTTGATATATATAAGCCATTTATTCCACTAATTTCATCTCTTGCAGTTATTCTTACTCTATTGTTTCCATTACTCCATGAGCCCATTTCGACTTTTGTTATTACTGGTATTTCACTATCTATGTTTATAATATCTATTTTTGATGAAATTATATTATTACCTTTTAATCTAGCTTCTAACTGGCCAATTTTTGTAAATACTAATTCTACATTTCCGCCATCATCTGCACTGCTATCTCTTATCCATGAGCCATTATCTATACGGTGTGATGCTTGGAAGTTTCCATCCATTTCAGGATATATAATTGTGACTTTTCTTTGTTTTACCCAGCTACTTCCACTTGGATCAACTATAAAATCTATCATTGGTAAAGCGGCTATTTCTTCACATTCTGCGCCTTCTTTTAATTCGTGCTCGGTATTACCGCTACTATATATTGTAACCATTACGGATTTATCAGATATATCTTCTCCTGTTGTGACATCTTTTACTGGAGCAGCTAATTTTCCATCATCGATTAAGCTTTGAATGGTTATACAATATCTTCCACTTTTTCCCGGTGGATAATCTTCTGGATGTTCTCTTATATACTGATCGGCAGCATCGTATATTATTTGATTTTCTGCTTCTACTGCTTCATCTCCGCTACTTGATATTCTATTTATTATTCCTGGGATAACTAGAATTAATAATAAAGATATTATTACTATTACTCCCAATATCTCAGTTAATGTAAATCCTTTTTTGTTCATTATGCTTCCTCCCCTATTATTTTCATTATAACATAATTTTTTTGTAAAAAATAGAGTAATTTTTCACTTAAAAATAATTGTATCTTTAAAAACTTTAGTGTATTATATTTATTGGTGATAACTCATGAAAAATATTTCAAAATATAAAATGGATAAAACTATTTTAATTCCAATTTTGATTTTTGCATTTATTAGTATTATTACCTTATATGGTGCTAGTAGTATCTTACCAAGTACGATGGATCATTTGGTTACTAATCAAATTATTTGGTATATTGCTGGATTTGTGATTATATATCTTATAATGACAGTTGGAAATACATATATATATAGGATGAGTTGGTTTTTATATGCGATTGGCATTTTATCTTTAATTGGATTATTTTTCTTTGGAAAAACAATTAATGATGCGACTTGTTGGTATGAAATAAAAGGGGTTGGAACGCTTCAACCTAGTGAATTTATGAAAATTATTTTAATTATTGTAAATGCTTCAATGATTTCTAAATTTAATGAGGAATTTCCTAACCCTAGCATTAGAGAAGAATTTATGTTTTTAATTAAAGTGGCTTTGGTGGTACTTGTTCCTAGTGTTTTGACTTTTATGCAGCCGGATACTGGGGTTGTACTTATTTATTTACTTATTACATTTGTGATGCTTTTTATTTCAGGTATTAGATACAGGTGGTTTTTAATAATAATAGGTGTGGCTGTATTTTTTATTGTTTTGGTTTTAGGAATTTATTTTATTAGTCAAGATTTGTTTATTAAAATATTTGGTACAAGTTTCTTTTTAAGAGTAGATAGATTACTCGATTGGTCTAATCAAAGTGGATATCAACTTGAAAATAGTCTAAGTGCGATTGGTTCAGCTGGGTTATTAGGGCATGGTCTTACTACTAATCCAATTTATTTTCCTGAAGCTCAAACTGATTTTATATTTGCGGTTTATGCAAGTCATTTTGGATTTATTGGTTCTGTTATTTTGCTTTCACTACTCGCAATGTTTGATATTAGATTAATTACTCTTGCTTTAAAAACAAATAAACTTGTAAATAAATATGTAATAGCTGGTGTAGTCGGTATGCTTTTGTATCAACAAATTCAAAATATTGGAATGACATTTGGATTATTACCAATTACTGGTATTACACTACCATTTATAAGTTATGGTGGCTCTAGTTTGCTTAGTTATATGCTGGCAATGGGGCTTATATTTAATATTTCTAATGAAGAGATGCGTTATACAAATTAAAAAATCAGGGTTTTCCTGATTTTTTTATTCTTCTGTATTTTCTTTTTTAGCGATAACTTCTTTACCTTTATAAGTTCCACAGTTTTTACATACACGGTGTGGTTTTACTGGTGCACCACATTTTGGGCATGTTGTAACAGTTTTTGCACTTATTTTGTAATGAGTACGACGCATTCTTCCACTAGTTTTACTAACTTTTCTTGCTGGTACGGCCATGATAACACCTCCTATAATAAATCTTTTAATTTAGCTAGGCTGTTTACACCTTTTTCTTCGCTATCTGATATAAGTTCCCATCCATCACCCTTTGTTTTCATATTCTTTGCTTTAGGGCTAACAACTCTCATGGGAATTTCCATTAATATATTTTCCCATATTATTGGTAAAATATCAATAGTTTTTTGAGAGTTTTCGATGATTTCGTTTAAATTTTCTTCGATTTCTAAAGTAAATGGATAGTCTACTGGTTCTAATGTAAGGTTGCAAGGTAAAATCATTTTACCTTTGATAGTTAAATTTAATATATTTTCTTCTCTATTGCTTGTTATTTCACCTTTAACACTTACTTCATCCATGTCTAATATTCCAGCTTTTTCTAAATCTTCTTTAGGAAAAGTGACTTTAGTATCAATGATAATTTTTGGTTTTGTGTTTAAACTATTTAAATCAAATTCCATTTAATCACCTTTAACATTATATATTATTTTTAATTTTGGTGCAACCTCAGTATAGTTTTTTAGAATAATGATAAAATAAAATTAGGTGGATAATATGAATATATTAGTTTATTTAGCTATTTTTGGATTCAAAATTATTGAAGATGCTTTAGCTACTTTAAGGTTAATTGTAGTTAGTAATGGCAAAAAAAAACTAGGAGCAATTTTACAGTTTGTTGTAACTTTAATTTGGATTATTTTGACTGGAACCGTTTTAATGGGGTTACAAAAAGATATATTTAAGGCTATTGCATTTGCATTGGGTGCTTTGTTTGGTTCTTATTTGGGAAGTGTTTTGGAAGAGAAAATAGCTCTTGGAACAAATGTCTTTATGGTAGAAATAAATAGTGATAAAGCTACAAAACTAATTAATAATTTAAATAAAGAAAATTTTCGAATATCAAAAATTAAAAGTGGTAATGATGGAAATATTATTTTAATGATTACAGGTGCTAGAAAGAAAACTAGTAAAGTTGTTTCAATTATTAGGAATACTGATAAAGGGGCTGTTATTTTAAGTGAGAAAGTTAAGATTGCTGTATAATTTTATATATTTCTAATGGGTTATCAGTTATTATATTTTCGTTTTTATTTACTTTTTCTAATTCTTTTTTTGTATTGACAGTCCATCTAAAGGTTTCTTTATTTGGAATTTTTTTATTATATAAAATATTTATCGAATTAAAATCAAAGTTATTATTTATATGTTTGGTGTTTATTTTGATACTGATGATTAACCCAGCTTTAATGTGACAACACTTTTTAAAATCAATTAAAAAATTGTAATTGAAACTACATATATAATAATTTAATTTATATTTATTTAAAGTTTTTATTAATTTTTTGGTCATTTGTTTTATTTGTTTGTCATCAACTTTGACTTCTATCATAATTATTTTATTATTGCTTATATTGATTAAAATTTCATCTAGCATATTTAAACCTAATCGTTGTAATTTAACAGCATTAGTGTTATTTATATAGTATCCATTATAAAAAGGATCATGATTAATGATTAGTTTTTTATCTTTAGTTAGTCTAACATCTAGCTCTACTCCATCAACATATTTTTTATTTAAACTATTTATAATAGCTTCTAAACTGTTTTCTTTATGTATTCCATCATTACCTCTATGTGCGATAATTTTCATATTATATTTTATTTAAACAAATTTATTTTATTCATAATAAAAGGCCGCTTATGCGGCCAAGGAGTAAAAATTGAGTAAGAACTCAACCCAAAGAAATTATATTCCCTATCCCACCCTCGAATATTGCTATTCTACCAACTAAATTTCTTATAACACTTTTATTATGTAAAATATTTTTAATTTCATTCATAATAATGGTGTTTTTTTCTTTTTAATTATAGCTTATTTTAAAACATTTGGCAACAGTTAAATTGCGAAAAAAACATTTTTTTACATTATCCTCTTTTATTCAAAAATGGTTTTACTTTATCATATACAATTTTATTAATTTCTTCAATATCTTTTGGTTTATCGTTTTCAGAACATTCAATAGTTATAAAGTTATATTTTTTTGCGAGTTCTAAATAAGCTGTTTCTGCATGTTTTAAATGATTTTCATCCTTTTCATGACCATCAGCTTTTTCTTTTCGGTGTTCTTTTAGTTTTTCAGCAACTTTTAATGGCATATGGAGAAAAATGGTTAAATCTGGTTTTGGTAGTTCCATTAAATCAAATTCTAATTTATCTAACCAATTATACATGTTTATGCGTTCTTCTTTGTTTTCTATTTTTCCACCTTGATGAGCCATATTAGAATAAATATATCTATCTAAAATGACATTATATCCTCTTTCTAATAGAAAAATTATTTTATCAATATTATATTTTCTATCTGCTGCATAATATAAAGCGGCTACTTTTGGATCGACTTTAGTTGAACCTTCTTCAAAATAACATGAGTCAAAACCATCTTTACCTAAATATGGTCCTCCAATTATTTTCCCTGTTGGTGAAGAGTAATTTGGAAAAGAAAAGTTTTGAACTTGATATCCTTCTTCTCTTAATTTTTTTATTAATAAATTGGTTTGTGTTTCTTTACCTGAACAGTCTGTTCCTTCAATGGTTATTAATTTTCCCCTCATAATCTATCTCCTCTTATATAAAATGTGTTTATATTTTATATTTGTTTTTTGATCAGTTTTTTCATCTAATACTATAGATTCGTATTCATTTTTATTAAAATGTGGAAAAAATGCATCGGCTTTTGATGTGGATTCTATTTCTGTTAAGTACAGTTCATCTGTATATTTTAATAAAGCTTGATATATACTAGCCCCACCTATATTGAATATTTTTTCACAACTATCTTGATATTTTGATATAAAATCTTGAATACTATGGTAAACTTCAATTTCAGGAATATCAATATTGCTTTTAGATAAGACAATATGTTTTCTATCAGGTAATAGTTTTGGAAGTGATTCAAATGTTTTTCTACCCATAATTATTGTATGATAAGTAGTTATTTCTTTGAAAAATTTCATATCACCCGGAAGATGCCATATTAAATTATTATTTAGTCCTAGTTCATTATTTTTACCAATTGCGGCAATTAGTGATAATTTCATTGGGCGAGTGGAAATCTGATCTTTCCATGATGTTTATAATTTAATAGTTTGACATCTTTACATTCTTTGGAATTATCATATTCATAAAAATCAGTTACTTCTGGATTTAACCATAGTTCTGGAGCTTTTAAGTCTTCTAGTTCATCGCCACGGCGGATTTGCTCTTTTATTCCATCTATTTGATTTAGATATATATGCGCATCTTTTATACTCCAGTCAAGTGTACCTGGCTTTAATCCAGTTACTCTAGCCAGCATGTTTAACAATACTGCATACTGAGTAACATTAAATGGTAAACCTAATGGGACATCACAGCTTCTTTGATGAACCCAAGCGTTTAATTTTCCATCAGTTACATCCCATTCACTAGACCAAACACATGATGGTAAAACGGCTGTGTTTACATATTCATCTTGCCATAAACTAATGACATTTCTTCTGTCAGTTCTATTATTTTTTAAATTGTCTATGAGATTTTCAATTAAATGATATTTTCCAACAATATATCCGTAGGCTGTTCCAATAGTGTGAGCATACTCTTTACCATAGAATTTGGCATTTTTAATGTTTTTCTTAATAGTTTCTTTATCTGGATAAATTCTAATACTATTTTCTTCGCTTAAACTCTTAGCCATCATAATATTACCATTTTCATCTTTTTTTAGTTGTAAGCCTCCATTATGTTTATATTTTGGAACACTTAATGGATCTAATACTGGTACTTCCCTATTTTTGTCATAAGGTGTTTTTTCACTATCTGCTTCATAAATTCTATAAATACCATCTTCATCTACTTCCCATTCATCCCAAATATGAACATTTCTATCTTGAAGCCATCTAACATCATTACTAGCTGCTTGATAAATCCAAAGCATTTCTAAAACAGCTTGTCTTATAAATAATTGTTTAGTTGTTAGAATTGGAAATTCTTCTTCTAAATCAAATTGAAAATGATGAGATGGAACTTTGATGGTATTTATGCCTGTTCTATTTTCTACTTCAGTGCCATCATTTAATATTCTTTTACATAAGTCTAAATAATCTTTATCCCATTTAGCCATTTAAATCACTCCTTTATTTCATTATTTTCAAATTTTACATCTAGAAATTTACGACTTGCTAGAAAATCACACATATGAACGAATCTTTGATATTTATTATGTGGGATAGGTAAAACCACATCACTATATGGATTTGTATTATATATACCCATGTGGGATGAGATAACATTTGCTAAAAATTCTATTTCACTATCAGTAAATGTTGTTTTATCCTTATTTTCTTTAATATAATTAGCTATCAATATTGGATGATCAAATCTAACATATTTTTCTTTTACTTTCCCATGCTTTAAACCATCATGCATGATTAATGCAATTATCATTAAATCTTTTTCATCATCGGTAAATGAATAACCTATTACTTCATTATTAGCTAGCTCATAGGCTAATTTAACGGCTACTTTAGTGTGCCTAACTAGTCCTCCTTCGCCTAAGGCAAATTCTGGATGATATTTTCCGGTAGAACTGGCGGCTACTTCATAAAAATAATTAGGTAATAATTCGATTAGTTTTTTAGCATTTTCTCTATATTTTGGATTTTTGATATAAGTTAGTTCTTTATTAAATATGTCTTTCATATTAACCACCTACTTTAAGATTATCACAAACTAATGTTTGTGTAAAGACATTATATAAAATTTAATAATATTTCATTTGATGTATACAAATATTTTGGATTTATGTAAATGTTTGTATTATCTTCTAATAATAATTTTTCATTTAATAAAGTTTTTACTTTTGGCAATTCTTTGATATTTATTTTGTATTTTTTATAAAAACCTTCTTTATTTATACCCTTTATTTTTCTTAAACCTAAAATAAATTCATTTTGAATAGTTTCTTCTAAAGAAAGTTCATTTTTCTCTAAAATGTAATTTCCTTTTAAATATTCATTTAAACTTTTTGTATTTTCATATCTTACATTATCTACATAACCACTCGCACCTAACCCAAAACCATAATAGTGTTCATTATTCCAATATGTAAGATTATGTTTAGATTCATATCCTTCTTTAGAAAAGTTACTTAATTCATATCTTACATAGTCATTTTCTTTTAAAGTTTTTGTAATAAAATCATACATTTCTCTTTCTTTATCATCATCTAATGGTTTATAGTTATCAATATATAGTTTTGTATGAGGTTCTAAAATTAAACAATATGTAGATATATGTTTTGGATTCAATTTAATTATTTCATTTAAATCTGTTTTCAAATCTTTTAAGGTTTGATTTTTAAAGCCATACATTAAATCAATATTGACATTGTTAAATGTTTGACAAGCTAGTTTTAGGTTTTCAATATTCAACTTACGGTTTAATTTTTTTATGATGTTTTCATCAAATGTTTGAATACCAATACTCAAGCGATTAATGTGTTTTTTTAAGAAGGCTATTTTTTCTTTAGTTAAATCTTCGCTGTTTGTTTCAAAAGTTATTTCACAGTTTTTATCTAAATTAAATCTTTTTAATATATTAAATAGTTTTTTTAATTGCATTAAAGATAATGAACTAGGTGTTCCTCCACCAATATATAATGTGTTTATTTTTTCTCCTTTATAATTACTTTTTATTTCTTTTTCTAAAGTGTCTAAATAATCATCTATGTATTTTTCATTTTTTAATATTTTACAAAAATCACAATATGAACATATAGAAGAACAAAAAGGAATATGAATATATATACTCATTTATGTTTCCTTCTAAAATTTAGTTCTTCTATAGGTTTAGAATAAATTCCATCAGTAGTAATAAGATTTGCTAAAAAATGTCTACGATAATTTTCCAAGTTTCTTCTGTGCCTAATGTATATTTCGCTTTTTAAAGCTCTTTTTAAATCATAATAATATAGTTTACCAAGTGGTATTTCTTTATTTAGAAAAGCTTGAATACGTTTATCTGAATCTGCTTCAATCGGTGATTTTCGTCTTGTAATTGTTCTTGAAGAAAAAAATTTATTTTTTCTTTTTATAGATAATCTTTTAATATTTTTTTTGTGCTTTAGTCTATACTTTATTTGTCTTTGTAAAAAATTAAAATAATTTTGGGCGATTTTTTTCATAGCTTTATTATAATCAATTGATACTAAACCAGTTTTTAAATCATCTTCATAAATCATTTGAATTGTTTTAATTTTATTTATATAGTTATTAAAAATTGTTGATTTTTCATATTTTGGAGGTTCTAAGGGTTCATTTTTAGAATATAATAGTTCATCTATTTCTTCATCTGATAAAGGTTGTATTTCTTTTTCAATATATTTACTATAATCAAAATCTTCACTTAAAACTTCTTCTGGCATAGGAGGATCAATTGGAATTGGTATACCATTAGCGCCTATATGAGTAATTTCATCCATAATATCACCTACTTTTCTTCATCAATATTTAAAACGGCTAAGAAGGCTTCACTTGGCACTTCTACTCTTCCAACCATTTTCATTCTCTTTTTACCTTCTTTTTGTTTTTCTAATAATTTTCTTTTTCTCGTTATATCTCCACCATAGCATTTTGCTAAAACATTTTTTCTTAAAGCTTTTATATCGGTTCTAGCAATTACTTTCGAACCAATTACAGCTTGAATTGGGACTTCAAATAACTGTCTTGGAATTATTTCTTTTAATTTATAAACGATAGATTTTCCTCTATTATAGGCAAAATCTTTATGAACAATGATACTAAAGGCATCAACTATTTCTCCATTTAATAAAATATCCATTTTAACTAAATCACTTGGTCTATATCCTATTAAATCATAATCAAATGAAGCATATCCTTTTGTTGAACTTTTAAGTTTATCAAAGAAGTTATAAACTATTTCTGAAAGAGGTATTTCATAGTGGATATTAACTCTATTTGTGGTTATATATTCCATACTTATATATGTACCTCTTTTATTTTGACAAAGTTCCATGATACTACCAATATATTCACTTGGAACATAGATGTTTGTTTTAATATAGGGTTCTTCTATTATTTTTATACTTTGTCTATCTGGCATTTTAGCTGGGCTATCGATATAGATTACTTCATTATCAGTTTTGGTTATTTTATAAATAACAGATGGTGATGTAGCAATATGATTTATTCCAAATTCTCTTTCTAATCTTTCTAAAGTAATCTCCATATGAAGTAATCCTAAAAAGCCACATCTAAAGCCAAATCCTAGTGCTTGTGATGTTTCTGGTTCGAATTCTAAAGCAGCATCGTTTAATTTTAATTTTTCTAAAGCATCTCTTAAATCTGGATATTTGTTTGTTTCAACTGGATATAGACCACAAAAAACCATAGGTTGCATTGGTTTATATCCTGGTAGGCTTTCTAATGCAGGATCATTTTCTAAAGTTATAGTGTCACCTACTTTGATATCACTAATGCTTTTAATGCTGGCGCAAATATAACCTACTTCACCACATTCTAATGCTTCTGTACTTCTTGGTTTTGGATTGTTAAATCCAAGTTCTGTTACTTCATGTACTGCACCAGTTGCCATAAATTTAATTTTATCTTTTAATTTTAATTTTCCTTCTTTTATTCTAACTAAAGCAATAACACCTTTATACGAATCAAAATAACTATCAAACACTAATGCTTTTAATTTTCCTTTGTTATCTCCTTTAGGTGCTGGAACTCTTTCTATAATAGCATCTAATAATTTATCCACACCTTCACCTGTTTTGGCACTAGTTAAGATTATTTCATCTTCATCAAAACCTAATGTTTCTATTAGTTCTTTTTTGACTTTAGGTATATCAGCATTAGGAAGGTCTATTTTATTAATAACTGGTATTATAGTTAAGTCATTTTCTAAAGCTAAGTAAACATTAGCAAGGGTTTGAGCTTCAATACCTTGAGCGGCATCTACTACTAAAACAGCCCCTTCACAAGCAGCTAAACTTCTAGATACTTCATATGAAAAGTCAACATGACCTGGGGTATCAATTAAGTGTATAATGTAATCTTCATTTTTATATTTATAATTTAATCTAACTGTGTTTAGTTTTATTGTGATACCTCTTTCTCTTTCAATATCCATATTATCTAATAATTGATCTTGTTTTTCTCTTTCAGCTATGGCTCCTGTTAGTTCTAATATTCTGTCAGCTAAAGTACTTTTACCGTGATCAATATGAGCTATGATTGAAAAGTTTCTGATGTTTTCTTGTTTCATTTAAATCACCTTTATATCATTATATCATAAGGCTTTGTTATATTAAAAGTGATAACCTTAAAAGTTATCACTTATTATCACATACTAAATTTTGTTCATTTGTTTGATTACATTTGAAATTACCAAAAGTTAGATCTTTGACAGTTACAGTTCCATCGGTATTAATAGTAACACTTCCGGCTTTAGGCAGTTTTCCTTGATTTTTTATATTTAACTGTCTTTTATAATTAACTTTTTTGCCATTTTCATAGAAAGTATATCCATTTTTATCAAACACTACTTTAAATGGAAGGCCCACTTCATTAGTTAAATTCATATCTACATAAAATGATTTAACAGTATCAATTGTACCTTTAGTACTGGTTTCTGAAGAATTTTTAGCCATATTATATACAATTTTTGATATAGATGGTACAAGTATAATGAGTATTATCATAAAAAAAACTAATATTGCACTATACTCGACTATTTTTATTGTACTATTACGTTCATTTTCTTCTTTCATATAACCAGCCTCTATCATAATAATAGCATATTATAGTTTTTTAAGCAAGGAAAATGGTATATGATATTTTGCATTTTTTTATTAACACATATTTACACACTTTAAGGTTTTAAAGATATATTATTTTTATTTAAAATGTTATAATTATTTATGAAGGGGTGATATAGATGAATAGAAAATTGAAATTTATTTTAGCTGTTATTGCCCTTGTTTTTTGTATCACACAAATTCAACAAACTTATGCGAAATATGTGGATACTAAAGAAGGAGATACTAATTTTACAGTAGCTAAATGGAAAATATTAGTTAATAACCAAGATATTACGGAAGCTGCAACAATGTCTTCTTTGATTAATCCAGTTTATGTTCAAAATGATAATGTGGCGGAAGGTGTGATTGCGCCTGGTAGTGAAGGTTATTTTGATTTGGTTATAGATGCGAGTAAAACTGAGGTTTCATTCCAATATAATATTTCAGTTACTACTTCAGAAAATAGTAGTGTTAAGGATTTAATTATTACAGGTTATACTTTAAATGATGGAACACTAATTCCTGTTGATAGTGAGCTTAATAATATTTCTAATACGGTTTACTATTACAGCGAAAATAAAGTTAATAGTCTTAGGGTTTATTTTAAATGGCTTGATGGCGATGGTGAAAGCATGGATAATAGTGCGGATACTGAGGCTTCTTTAAGTAATAATAGTGCGAAATTAAAAGTTAATTTATCATTTATACAGACAAAAGATTGAGTTATTTCTCAATCTTTTGTTTGGCTTGCTTTAATTTTTACAATAATTTTTATTTGAGGTTCATTACTTTCCTCTTTAAATTCATATGATTTTTTTCCATAATAGGTATCGGCTTCATCATCTCCTGATTCAAAAGGCCAGTTTAAAGTTGCGGTAAAGTTTCCTGTTTGCCCAACCGTAATTTCAGTATCACTATTTATAAAAGATAATTTAAAAGGATAATTATTATTTAAAATATTAATGAGCTGTTCTTGAGTGTAATTTTCTTTGGTATATGTTTCATCAAATATTTGGATAGACTCAATTTGATAACTAATATAAGCGGTCATTTCTCCATTGTTAGTAATATCTATTTGTTTTACTTGAGTATCAATTCCAGGATAAATATCATCAAAATTAAATTCAACATTTTCTTCTAAGTCTTGTCCATCTTGGTCAAATGTTATTTTCCACGAGCGAACACCGGTGGTGATACTATTTGATACTTTGTTTGTATATATAAACCAAGCGAAACTATTAGCTATTAAAGCAATTACTAGAAAAAATAAGGTCCTTTTTCTAATCCTTTTTTTTATTTGTTTTAATTTATTTTGTTTCTTCATCAATTTCTTCTTCTTTGTTTTTAATATGATCTAATATTTCAAGGAATATTAGAAAAGCAAGTGGAACAAAGACTAGAAAGTAGAAACCATAGGAATTATTTAAAATATGACTTAAAAAGCTTAAAAGTGCGGGTTTATATTTAACAACACCATAGATTTGTGAACTATCTATTTCTGGATCATCGGCATTATTTGCTGTACCTCTAGTCGTAAAGGTATATTCTCCGTTGTTTTTTTCAATATTGACAACTCTATGGGTTACAATTTTATCAGTAAAGTCACCTTTTTTACCTAAATAAGCGACATCATCTCCCACTTTAATGTTTTCTGGATTTTCTTGTTTGACAATAACGACATCATATATATCATAATCCGGTTTCATACTGCCTGATACAATTGTAAACATACGGTAACTACCGATTGATACTTTGTTATCAAAAATTCTTTGAATTAATACAACTGCAACTATTAAAATAACAAATATCCATATAATTATTTTTAAAATTGTCAATAAGATTTTTATAAATTTATTATCTAATATTTTACTCATTATGATTCTCCACCTTTAAATTATCTATTTTTTCTGTATATTTGTTAATGGCATCTTTATATATTTTTTCGATTTCGGTCAATGATGCTTTGTTTTTATATTTTACTTTGGTATATTTTTGACCAACTAAATTCAATATTTCATCTAGTGATACTTCATCTAAATTTAAAAGACTATTTACCATATTCTCTACTACTTTTTCAGCTAGGTTTTCTTTTTCTTTATTAGTTATATTTTCTTTATTTAATGTTTGAACAATTAAATAATTAAGGGTAAATGATTCATCCATCATTTCTTTTAAAGTACTATTGTCGGTGTAATTTTTATTGTATTTATTTCTAGCTGAACTTGGTTCCATATGCGACTGAAGGTAATTCCACAAACTTAAGGCATATTGAAAATTAGTATTTTTTAAAATTAAGTTGGTTTTTTTTATGGGTGATACAACTGGTGCGACATGAAGTTTAACTAAATTTTTATATACTTCAGAACTAGTTAAGTCTTGGATTTGCTGTTCTAATTTAGCAATTCTTTCTATAGGTGATGTTTTATTACTCTCTTTTTCTTGTAAATTAGTATGAATATTTAATGATATTTCAATTTTCTCTTTTCCTAAATGACTAGTGGCTTTATAATCTATCATTTTTTCATCTTTTAAACTTCCAACTTCTAAGACTTCACGTTTTTTTCTTTCAATATACATTTTCATATTATTGATAAGACTGTAGATAAAACGATTTTCATAAGTATTAAAAGATTCTTCTTTATTGATATTTAATATTTTAGAAGGTCTAACTTCTCCAGTTTTTTTATTATAATCTTGAATTAAATTAGTGTTTTTAGATAAATGTTTTATACTATCAACGGTGATTCTTCTAGCTAATTCTATTTTAACTATTTCTTCTTCATTGACAATAAATCTATTAGGATTTCTTAGTATATTATCTAAGTATCTAATTGTTTCTTCCATTTTTGTTATCCACTCATCATCATATTTGCTTTCATCATGAGATTCTTTTACTTGAACAGTCGAGTTAATAGCTTTTTGGAAATTTCCTTTTGTTTCTGGGTTAGCTTGTTCATATAAATTGATTATATTCATAATATCACTTCCATTAAGTTAGTTTCTTAAGTCTTAATAGGTATTCTTCACATTCTTTCATTTTTCCTTTGCCAAAGGTATTATCTAAAAATTCAATGAATCCATCAATTTCATCTCTGATATAAGAGACATTTAGTTGCTCGAACTTACGCAATATTTTACGGGCTATGAAGTAGTCTACTCCATCAACTTCATCACCACCGCAAGCAACATAAACTGGAACAAATTTTTTCATATGAGCAACGATACGGTTACCAAAGGCGATACGGAAATGTTTAATAACGTAGTTATCCATTTCATCGATTTTGTTTAATGTATCTTCACTAATTTGATTATTATTTATTGCTTCAGTAAATAATCTATCTAAATAACTATAGTTAATATCTTGTGCTGGAACATTTTCTGGTTCAAATACTTCACCTTTATCATTTATATCAATAGGCATAGCTCTATCGTAGACTTTATCTGTAACCATAAAGGTTGAGTCATCGTTATTAATTGTACCAATATACCAAATATTAGGGGCTATTTTTAACTTACCACCTTTAATTTTTTTAGGGTCGCTTTTCCATCCATTTGAGACTAGTTCAACAACCCATTCATCTTTATTTGGCATTTCCAAAATTGAAAGCATTTCAGCAAAGTAATATTCAACACGCGAGATATTCATTTCATCTAGTATGACAGTAAATATGTCATCTGTATAGCTTGCTTCATATATGGTTTTTAAAACTTCTGTTTCATTGAATTTTTTTGTAAATTCGTTGAAGTATCCAAATAATTCTGTACGATCACGCCATGAGGGCTGAACAGATGCGACACATGAATCATGCTTTAAAAATTTTCCCCAAGCATATGCGAGTGATGTTTTACCAGTACCTGATATACCTTGAAGAATGATTAATTTAGTGGATGCAAGTCCAGAGATAAAAATTCTTATCATTTCTGTTTTATAATACAATTTTAATTGACTGGCGGCAAAGTTTCTAAATAGTTCAACTAATTGTTCTAAGTTGAAATTATTATTATAGTTTTTGATTTGATAATTTGCGTATTCATTATCAATATCGTTAAGTTTTGGAAATCTTATGTCTGAAGGTGTGTTATCTTCTTCTTTAATTTCCTCTTCTTCACTTTCATTAGGTTTAAGTCCTAGATGAGATACTTTCATAGCTAAAATGTCTTCTTTTTCTTTTACTAAAGTTGATACTTCATCGTTTAGTTTAGCAACTTCATTTAATAAATCTTCTTGTTCAACTAAGGTTTTTCTAAATCTAATATATTTTCTTATTAAGAAAATGATTAAGAAAACGATTCCTACTATTATTGCGACTAAAATTAAAATAACTAGGCCTACAAATAACCATTCTGGTCCATTAAAATCATCTTTATAAAAGTTTAATATTTCTAAATAAGCTTTAAAATTAAATATGTTTTTGATTCCTTCCCAAACGGCTTTTAAAATTAATATGAATCCACTAAAAAATTGTCCGAGAAATTCATATAAGAATCTAAATAATGTATCCATAGCTCACCTCTTACTTCGGTATGTATAATGTTTTATAGTGATTTGATAGTTTACTATAAAGCTTTTCATCTTTAATAATGACATAAGTAAATATGTTTAAAAGTTCTAATAATTCTTCATCTAGATTTATGGTTTCATCTAATTCTAAGGCAATTTGAAAACCATTTCTAGTTAATTCATATATTTCTTCTTTATTGTTTAAATAATCTTGGCAGTTTATCTTTAAAGATATTTTTTCTTTTGTAATATCATTATCGATAATATTTAATAATTTTTTTTTCTTTTTTGGTTTATTTTTTAAATCGATAACATAGTCTACTAAATATTGTTTTTGAAAGTTTCCTTTAATGATATCTAGTAATACTTTAACAGTTACTAAAGGATATAAAACGTATAATCTTTGTTCTTTTATATCTTTACTATTAAATATTTTTTCGATAGCATATTCACTATATATTTTAGAAAATTTTAAAGTGTGCTGGAGATGACAATCAAAAATCTGTTTTTTGTTTACTTTAACATAATCCACGTTAAAGTTTTTATCGTTAAAACTATCGATAAATTCTTTTTTAGCAATCAAATCATCTTTTAATAAATTATAAAATTTACTTTCAAAGTCTAGATTATCTAAATTTAATGTTTCTTTTCTAAAGGTGTCAATTTCTTTGATTAATGGTCTAACTGATGAACATTCTCTAACACCATCAAAGTATAAAATATATTTGAATAGTCCAAACATCCATCTAGCTTTATTTTTATATTTACTATCATCTTTTTTTTCTTCAATTGATTTTTTTAAGTAATGAACAATATTTACTTCAAATCTATCACTTACTTTTTCATACATATTATAATATCTTGTATTTATATAGGCATTAATTAAATCATCATAAACATCTTGATCGAAGTATTGTTCTAATATTACTTGCATATATTTTTTTATTGATTTTTGTGAATATGAGACATATTCTTTTATTATATTACTGCTCACAATATCAACCCCTAAAATTCATAACTTACTTTTACTACATCTTGATCTGTATAGTCTTTACTTGCATCTTTTTTATAAAATTTAACGACTGTACTACTTGCACTATCCATTTTAAAGGTAAATTTATTTATGTAATCAAATCCATTTAACTTTTCTGTTTCAATATTATAAGAATTTAAGAATGTAGTATTGTTATTATCGGTATAAATAACATTTGGATCAAAGCTAACTGTTATAATTGCTGATGCGCATTTAGCTTTATTTTCATCAGATAGTTTGGCATAGTCTGAACTACTAATTCTATCATTTACATCATAATTATCAAAAGCTTCTTTTACAGTGTAATAGTCTAATGTGTTTGTGACTTTTAATTCTAAATATACATCGTTTTTGTTATCAGTTATTTCATGACTTAATCCGTATTTTCCGACAACTAATTTAAATTGAGCGGATAGTTTTTTCTTATAAGGTGATGTAGATTCTGCTTCTATACTGATAACGACAGAATCACCATCTTTGAAAGTAGCATTTGGTGTCATGGTTACTGTGAAGCTATCGGTATTTGTGTCTTTATAAATAGTTCCTTCTTCTTTTGTAGTATTACATATTACAGTACTTGAACATGTATAAGATACTTTATAAGTAATATCATTATTACTTTTTAATTTGTTGTTTTTAAAACTATTTAAATTAATTACAACATCATATGGATCTACGCCATTCCAATAATCTAATAAATAACTCGCATTATCTACTGTTAATTTATCACTTTCAAAAAAGAAATTTTTACTTGTAAAATATAAATCAACGGCTTTTTGATAGACAAATCTGCCAAGGGTAAAAGCAATAGGTAGACATAAAATACAAGCAAAAATTATCAAAATTATTTTTTGAGATTTTGAAATTTTTCTAACTTTAATTTTACGCATGGTTTTCTTTCCGATATTTTATTAGTTGATAGATAAAACAGCAAATAATAGGAATTACAACAAATATTAAATAGCCAAGTTTACCAGTAAACAAGTTATATAAATATCCGATAAATGGAATACTTGTAGTATCATTGGTTTTTCCAATTACATATTTTTCTGACAAAAACAAGCCATCTTCAATAACTACAACATTATTTGATTCTTTTTTTATTACATCTTGAACTTTTGTAATTTTAATTTCTTTTTTACTGTTTATGACATCATAATATAAAATATTGTCATTTATTTTTATATCTTTTATGTCTTTGGTAGTAATAATTAGACTACCTTTATCATATTTTTCTACTTTGTTTTTTAACCCAAGAATTATAGTGTTTCCAAAGGTACTGCTGCCAAATTCATTAATGGTAAATAAAAGTAAAGTATTTAAGACAACAAATAAAAGATATAAAGAAAGAAGCACATATTTAACTACTTTCATCTATTATCACCATAATTATTGTATCATACTTTAGATTTAAATAAAAGAAAAAGAGAAACTATTTTCTCTTATTCAGTTGCGGTTGTTAGTTGAAGGTCAAAGGTGATTTTTCCACCTGATGCGTTGTTTTCACAGTCGACATCTTGTCCTTCAATCCACATATAAACTCTAACTTTTGTTACACCTTTTTCAAGGTTTATTAATGCTTGATTTTCATCAAATCCAGTTTCAGTTTTAATTGCTGGAGTTACTGTTTGGAATAATGTAGCATTATTACTACCAGTACTTGTTCCATCATGTTTAGCTTGTCCTAAAGTAATACCTTCTTCTGTTCCAAAGGCAGCTTTAATACCATCATAGGTTACAGCAGCATTTCCTGTACCTTGATTTACGGTTACACCATAAACATCACGGGCGTTAGCAACACCATAAGCTGTATGATCATCATAGTTTGGTTCCCAAATTGTTACTGGTGAAGCAGCCCCATCATTAATTGATTGAAGGGATGATACTGATTCACCACTATCTTTGTTACCTAGTACAACAAAGGCAACTCTGGTAGCATTTTTAATACCTTTATCATTATCATCAGCAAAAGTAATACCTGAATTTGAAGTTAAATAAATTTGAGCAGCTTCTTCTGTTCTTAAGAAGATATCATAAGCAACGAAAGCTCCTGATGCTGTAGTGTTGGTTTCAGTAGATTTAGAAGCAGATAAGACAAAATCTCCTCCATCGTCTGCTGTTACGGTTCCTAGGAACATTTCCATTTTTCCAGTACTATCTACAGTTCCTACAGATGAAACTGGTTCAATAGTTGCTGGAATTTGGTTAACGGCTGCGGTATATGTTCCGCTAGCACTTGTTAAATCTGATACATCCAAAATTGATTTCCAGTTTTGAGCATCAGCTGATATTTGTAAACCACTTTTAGCTGTAACGTTTACATCAATTGGGTTTACAGATACTGTTTTATTGGCTGTAAACCAAGCATAAGTTGCAGTTCCAAAAATTATACCTGTTCCAATCATTAAAAATAATAGTAATAAAACTCTTCTTTGTTTTCTTTTTTGTGTTTTTTTCTTTTTTTCCATCTCTCTATACCCTTTCTATATTCTATCAAGATTTTATCACAGTTTTTGACAATTTTCAACAATATTTGCAATGTTACATTTATTTTACATTTGTTTTGAATCTATATAAATAGTCGCACTTTCTAAAAGGTCCTGATATTCCGATGATTTATACTGCTCAGGGAAATTTACAACTAATTTATAATTATCAGTTTGCTTTACATCGTGTGTAAAGTTTTTTTTAGGTGTATGGAATTTATAAAAATACATTCCATCTTCATCTTGATATATTTCTTTACTTGTAATTATATTATCCGTGCTATCGGATAAATAGATTTCATATTCAACTGGTAAATTAGTGGTTGTTACTAAAGTTAATTCATATTCTAAATCTACTTCACTAGTTTTATTATCTTTAAAGTTAGATACATTTATGCTATAAACATAGTCTTGTCCATCTGGCGCTATTTCAAACATTTTTATATCTTCACTTTGGGTTTTTGTGTCTAAAACATAAAATGCGATATCAAGGTTTGCTTTACCTTTTCCGTCTGTTTGAAATGATGAAAAGGTTCTACCTAGTATTAATAATATAAATATTAAAACAAGGACAATGGTTATACGATTAAATTTTATAAATTTTTTCTTATCAATCATTTTTTTCATCCTTTTTTAATAAAATACCAGAGTAATATATTCCAAAATCGTCATCTTTAGATAATTTCTTTTTACCTGTATATGAGAATGCAAGTGAGAAAAGAAATAGTGTAATACATATTAAAGCAATTATTTTAGGTGTAGTTATTACTTTATACCAAACACCAAAGTTAGGTAGTATTTTTATTACTTTACCAATAATTTGAGTTTCAGCTATACTACCATCTGCATCGTTATTGGCATCTCCTTTGGTTATATATGTATTACCATTTTTAGATATTAATCTATGAGTAACTAAACTTTCTCCATCATCATATGTAATAATATCATTTTCTGATACATCTTTGGTTACTTTAACTAATATTAAATCGTTAGTTGTAATTTCTGGAGCCATACTGTTACTGGCTATTTGAAAGACTGTATATGAAAATATACTGACATATTTATGATTTAGTATTTTGAGGTTAATAAAAGCGTATAAGACAATTAATAAAATAATGCCTAAAATTACTAGTAAAATATTACTAATAACTTTTAAAGTTTTATATAAAACTTCTTTTTTCACTTTCACCACCTCTTTACTCTATGTACTGATTAAAATTAATACTAATTGGTATTTCTATTTGACTATTTTCATCTAGGCCTAACTGAGAATCACTTTCGTTATATTCTTCTGAATCAGTCCAGCTGAATGTTACTTTAATCATATCTGTTTTACCATTTTGAATATCATTCAAAGTAATGATTTTACTATATGTATCATTTTCTTTGGTTAAAACTGTACCATTAATTCCTTCAATACTATCTATTTTTATTTGTGGATATGTATCTGTAAGATCAATGTTTAAGAAATACTCGATGGCGACATCTGTATCTTTAGGGTCTATTTCTAAAATAAATTCACCTTTGGAGCCAGGAGCAAATTTACCATCACTGACTTTTCCATTATTGGTATAGGTGATGTTATCGACATAGAAAGTACTATCTACACCAAGATCATAATCATTGACATAAATGTGCCATTTAGCAATTTTTAAATCATTTTCACTTTGGATATTGCTTTCAAAAACAGCTAAAGAGGATGCGAGTTCAAAGATTGTTAAACCTAAAAACAAACATCCTATAATGATAAATAATTTTTTCATTCTTCATCTAATGGGGTTTTTAGTTCTATAATGAAACGATATATTTCATAAAGTAATAATAGTAATGTTGGTAAAACAATTATAAGCAAGAATCCAAAACGAGATTCTAAGAATCCTAATACTTTTCCAACATTGTTATAAACTGTAGTTGTTTCAGTTTTACCGATTAAACTAGCACTTGATATATCGTGATTATCATTAATAGTAAATGTTCTTTCGGTATCAGTTATAACTTCAACGTTGGTTACAGTACCAAGATTAATGCTTGGAATACCATTAGTTACTTCATAAAATAGTATTTCATCACCATTTTTTATTTCACTGATGTCGTTTTGTTTTACAACTAATAAATCCCCTTCTTTATATGGCTGTAATTCATCTTCGACAATGATTAAACTATTTCCAAGCATTACGGTTATATTATAATCATTGTAATTTAATAAAAATGCGGTAAGAATTATAACGAGTGCGAGATAAACTGTACATATAATTCCAAATAAAACTTTTAAAACTTTTTTCATATTTTCTATACTCCTTTTATTATAATTTTATCATATTCTAAATTATTTAGATAGTTTTTTCCTGTATCTTTTTAAAGCTTTCAATATTTTTTAAGGTTTCGCTAGAAATATTTAAGGTTTTTAATTGGTAATTTATAATAACAGTGTTTAGATTATCAATTAAAGTTTTTAGATTATTTTCTTCTAGCATGTCTTTAGTTAAATTAATACCAAAAATTCGGTAATTGTTTACAATAACGGTGGCTAAATCCTTCTCTTCTAAAATAGTTGTGTTATTAATTAAATTGTTATTTGGATTTAATGTGAAATAATATAAGTCATTAATTTGTTTGTTTAATGATTCTTCATCTGTTTTATCAAAATGTTTTGCTAGTAAACTATAATACTGACAAGATAATAACAAGGCTTTAAATATCGTGGAATTATCTTTTAAATTTTGTTTGATGATGACTTTAAACATATTTTCATCTATTTCATCATAAATTGTTTTTATTTCGTTTATAATATTTTCGGCTTCTAATTCAAATTTATTAACTTTAGTTTTTTTATTTGAACTAATGGTTTTTTTATTTAATTTAAATAATTTTTTTTCTAATTTTCTGATTTTTTTAAATCTTATTTCTAAAAAACTTTTTTCTAAGGTTTCATTATATAATGTTTTGATAGTATCTATTAGTTTAGAATATTTTAAATAATTTTGATATTCTTCTAAAGTGTTTTTTAATTTTTTTATGATGGTAATTAAATCTTCTCTTTTTTCCAAAGTTAAGTTATCTAAAATTGTATTTACTTTATCATCTGAATAGTTATCAATTAATAAATTACCACTTACAAATTCATGAATTAGATTGTTTTTATCGTTTAATTTTTCATTTTCTAATTTTTCTCTTAAATAAGCGTAATCATCTATTAGATTTTTTTCACCATCTTTGAATTGGGATAACATTATTTTGCAGTTTTTTTGAATGTGTTTTTTTAATTTATCTTCATTTTTAAAGTATAGAAAACGAAGATTGAATTCTAATTGCATAATGATATTTGGACATTTCCAATATATGTTTTCAAATGATTTTTTTAAATTTTCATTTTGCATGTCACTACGATATTTGAAAAACATATACATGTATTCATTAACAAATCTGGTGTAGTTGAAATCATCACTTGTAATATTAATTCCAGATAATTCAAATATATTAATAGCTGATGAGATTTTGCTATTTATTTGATTAAAGTCTTCGCTGGCAAAACCTGAAAGTAAAAATACTATTTTATCTAATTTTAATTTTTCATAAGGTGTATTTAAATTACTTGTATACATTAAGGCTTTAGCAAAGCTATCTATACTTTTTTCTTCATTTGAATAGTCAGTGGCGGGAACTTCAAAATATGGATTTAATCTATTTTGAAGTTCTTGATATATTTGATCTTTAGTAGTTTCATATGAATCAATTATTTTTTGAACTTCTTCTATATAATGTTTTTTGTTTTTTTCGTTATTTATAGGAAGACTGCCTATTACTTCTTTATGAAGGTTGAAGTCTTTTTCTAATTTTTCAAGCATTACTCTCACCTGCTTTTTTTAATTGTTCTAGCTCTTTTAGATATGAAATGATTTGATTATAAGCTTCAATTAATTCTTTTGTTTCTATTTCTTTCATATGACCCTCCTATTTTATTATAACATATTCTTCACAATCTCCTATATAAACATCTCCATCATATAGACTAAAGACAAATTTATATGTTCCACTAACTAAATTTTCTTTTAAGTATAGTGATTTATTTAAGTTATCTAAAGGATTTTCTTCAAACATGTATGTGTAATCACCTTTGTCAATTAAATTATTGCTGATGTAATCAGTTAAGTTTACTTTGGTATATGTCATGTCATAGACTTCGTTATAGTTTCTCCTATATAGACTTATTCTAACATTTGGATCTGCTAAATTTGATGAGTATTTCATATTAAATATTAGGGTGTTGTTATTATAATTAGTAAATCCTGTATCTTTATCAATTATTTTAAATCGATCGTTTAAGGTTATATCTAATCCAAATCTACTATTAATGATTGTGAATGGTATTTCTGCAACATCCGAAGATTGATATCCATAATAGATTCCATCCGGTGAACCAAATGATTCTATTTTCATTGTATAATTACCACTATTTAAATTGGTATTTTTAGTATTTATTTTTAATCTACTATATACGTTTGCTACTCTATCGGCTAATGGTATTCTAACACTACCATCCATTCTCGGATAATATGTTACTCCATCTAGTTCATAACTTAAACCTAATAAACTACTATTATTTAATTGGTTACCATTACTATCATATATGGTTATTTTAGTACCTAATTTTTTATCATAATAAGTGGTGTCTGTAACGGTAATGCTATTTACTATCGGTGATATGAAGTTAGTTGTCAAATCTAAATTAACTGTATCACCAATGTATATTTGATTTTTACTTAAAGTTCCCGATATATCGATAGTAGCGCTTTGCTTATCATAAAGACTATAAGTCAAATTGGCGTGCTGGATACCTAAAACACTTATTAATGTTTGGTCGTCTTGATTTCGCATTTCCATAAGCAAGGTATTGTTTAACATATCACCAGATATATTGGTATCACCAAAATCAACTATAAATATAAATTCTTCATGTAGTATACCTAAGTCTTTATCGTAATACATATTATTTATGTTTTCTTCATTATAGTTATTATTTGCATTAGTAGATCCCATAGCAATAAAATCACTTAATAAATATGAGCTTTCTTTATATATTTGATATTCATTTGTGGCTTTAATGACATCTTCATCATTTATAACTTTATAGTAATATACTGGAGAGCTTCCACCTAAATCAATCATGGTTATTTTAGTGTTTTTAGGTAAAACATAGTTTGAAACTAAAGCGTGATGATATCCTTCTTTATAATAAGGTTCATCTGTTTCCATATATAGTGAATAATAAGCACTTAATTTTGATTTATTAGTGATGTTAGTTGAAGTTGAAGCAAATAAATCATATTTTTCTCCTGGTGTCATGGCTCCTTCATATTGATTATCAGTGTATAAGGCACTACTTAAATTTACATTTATATTAATTCTGGTTACTTCATTATTTAAGTCATCAATTGGTGTAATAGCTACTAGTGAGATAACTACTGTTCCTAATTTTTTTTCTTGAGTAAGATTTTTAGAGTGATATAAGTAAAATATAAAACTTGGAACTGTACTTGAGTTTTCTGATTTGTAATTTGTCGTACCAGATATTGGGGTTTGTTCATCGGTCATAAAATTAGTTGATCCAACTGTTACAAATCCACTTTTAGATGATTCCATGGATAAACCCATTTTATTGTCAGCGGTACCTTCAGTATTGATTCTATCTATTTCATCTGGAGATACTAATTCAAAATCTGATTCAAGGTTCTGATAGTTAAAGCCTAATATTTCAAAAGTCGTATTTGGTTTTGAAGAAGTAACTAGTGGAAGTTCATAAGTACCTAATGTGGAATATTTTGAGGCTGTTAATGATAATTCATAAGTTGTTACTGTTTCTCCAACAACCCACATATAATAGCTTGCATCGCTTGGTGTCGGTTCGATGTATTTTACTTCGATTGTTCCTTCATTTTCTTCACTTTCATAGTTACTATAAAAGCCATCTTTTGTTATATCGTGATCTGTTTTATGCATGCCTAAAGCGTAACTTCCTGATGTGAAAGCATAAAATTCTCCGGAAGCAACAGTGTCGCCAAAGTCATATTTATTATTATAAAAGGCTGTTAAAACTTCACCATTTCTATCTAGTTGATACATTCCAAAGAAGGTCATACCATTTACTTCACCATAGTTGGTGACAGCTTCATTAGTTGCAATGTTTAAGTTTTTACCTTCTAACATATATACTCTATTGTTGACATTTTTTGTAACTGTTCCATCATCGTTAATGGTAACCGTGGCTTTTTCTTCTTTATCATCTATTTTTAAGCTAGAAAATTTTTCTAATAAGTTAGTTCCATTTTCTAAGAATAAGGTACTATTATTGGCTAATTTTAATTCTTTGACACGGCTAATACTGAATTCTACATCTGAATATTCGTTTGTTCTATCGGTAGTTCCTGATAGTTTGATGGCTGAATTTTTTATTGTTACAATATCCGCTCTTTGAATTGATATGTTTTCTTTATAATTATCAAAGGTTCCATAGTTAGATATATCGATGTAGCTATACCCTTCTGTACTTGAGGCATTACCACTTCCAAAAATAGATCCTGATATATTGAAGTTACTATAATTATTGCCATCAATATCAATATTTATTCCTTTAGTAACACTTATAAATGAATAGTCATAGTCTTCATCACCGGCGGCATTGGCTTCTCCACCACCGAAGACTGTGCCATCAATTGATATATCACTTTTGATTAGGTTTTCGGTATTGTTACCAATAACTAAATCAACTATCCCATATAATATTGCGGTGTTTGCTCCTCCATAGACATTTCCATGAATAGTTGCTCCAGCTATTTGGACTTTACTTTCTGAATTGTTTTTTTCTTCTGTACCTGTATTGGCAGCATTTCCACCACCAAAGACATGTTTGCCAACGGTTGTATTATTGTCAATATTTAAAGTGGTGTTGCCATTTACTACAGCACTTGCTCCATTACCGCCAGCATAAATACTGCTAGAAACATTTGAGTTTGAAACATAGACATTTGTATTACCGTTTACACTTCCTAGGTTACCACCACCAAATAAGTCTCCTTTAATTGATGAGTTTTTAAAGGTAACGTTGGTATTAGTGTTAATACCAGCTTGGTTTCCACCTCCATAAAAGGCTCCATCCATATCTATGTTATTAACATTTACAGTTGTTTTATCTGTAATTGTCATGTTGCCGCCACCATATATATTAGTATAATGTCCGCCGTTTAAGTTAATGTTTGCATCATTAGTAATGCCGCCTAAATTATTTCCACCATATAAATTTGTAACATTTAAATTTTGTGGATTATTTGATTCAATATTACTTTTAGAAACTTCACCGCTTTGGTTACTACCACCATATATATTAGTTGCTGTTCCACTTGTTAGGTTAATATTAGAGGTATCTATTCCAGCATTATTACCTCCTCCAAAAATATTTGTACATGTAGAACCTTCTAAAATTACATTTGATGTATTAGTATTTGTTTCGTTACCACCACCATAAACATTTTCAATTTGACCATTATATAAATTTACATTTGTTTGATTGGTAACTCCACCTTGATTATTTCCACCATATACATTATTTATTTTAGCGCCATTAATATCTATGTTGGATGTTTTGACATCTCCTTTTTTGTTTGAACCACCATAAACTGAATTAATATTTCCATTTTTTACATCTATGTTTGTTGATGAAATAATACTGGCTTCTTCTCCACCGCCATAGATATCCCCTATATTTCCATTATTGATTAAAATATTAGAGGTATCAGTATCTGTTAGTTTTCCACCACCATATAATGTGGTTACATCTCCACTATTTACAGTGATATCAGATTCTGTTGTTTGGCCACCAACATTATTTCCACCGTATAAACTTGTGGTTGCCCCTCCGGTGACAATTATTGTACTTGTACTTACATCTCCACTTTGATTACTACCACCAAAGAGATTAGTGACTGTACTACCATTTTGATAAACATGGGTATTAGTGACTAAGGTTTGATTTCCTCCACCATAAACATTAGTTACTGTTCCATTATTTAAATAAACAGCAGTCATACCATTTGGCTGTCCATTAGCATCATTTCCACCATAGACATTAGTGATTTTACCATCATTAATATTTACTGTAGTGTTTCCACCAACATATGGTGTTTGACTAGTACTTCCTTTAGCACCGCCGAAAACACTATTTATATTTCCACCATTTATATTAATATTTATATTATAATTACTTTGATTAGTTGTTTTACTAGTAGCATTAACGACACCATAAGCACTACCACCATAAATAGAACCTGTGACAGTTAAATTGTCACTTGTTGTTTGGATATTAATGTCTTGACTAACATAAGTATCACTACCTAATCCACCGCCGTAGACATCTTTTGTTTGTCCACCTGAAAGAGTTATATTAGCACTTCCATAGACTGTTCCTTCTTGGTTACTACCACCATAAATGGAATCTTTGACTGTGCCATTTGTCATGGATATGTTGATGCTTGAAGTTACTCTACCGTTTCTACCTGATCCACTATGGTTACCAGATCCAAAGGCCGAACCAATTGTTCCACCCAATATTTGAATGTTTGTGTTGCTGGTACCACTGCCACTATAACCAACAGTACCATAGTTTCCACTTCCATAAACATTTTGTTTTACTACTGCCTTATCATTAATAATGATATTTGAATTATTTACTGAACCAATAGTAGCATACCTAGTATTACCGTTTCCAGCTCCAAAGACAGAGCCAGATTCAGCTCCCCATAGGGTTCGGTTGTTATTTATATTGTCATCGGTACCAATGGTGGCTGTTCCACCTATATATACATAGGTATCTCCTGTGATAGCTCCATCAGCATTACCACCATCTGTACCGTTACTACCGCCAAAGACACTGTAATTGACTGTTCCACCAGTTACTTGGATTATTCTATTACCATATGTTGTGGTTGTTCCAGCTCCTCCAAAGATAGCATCAACGCTTCCGCCAGTCATGTAAATAAAGGTATCATTTAATTCTCCTTTAGAATCGGTTTCTTCTGTTAATGGGCCACCATTTAAATTATAAATATATCCGCCTTCAACTTTGATACTTCTTGGTGCATAATGTGTTCCACCATAACGGCCTCCAACGTATACACCTGTAGATATATCTAATTTACTGGTTCCAAAGCTACCGCTTTTAATATTGGTGTTTAAAGCGGAAATTAATGTATCATTTGATGAATGAATTCGCCCAGACCAACTTCCAGATGCACAATAATAAACAGATAATTTATCATTGTTTTGGGTTACTCTATCATAATCATTTCCATATACAGTTATTTGTTCAACATATAAGATTGTACTTCTTGAGCTTGTAGATGCACCATATGTGGAAGATGTAGAGTTATATTTTCCAGATTCTACTTCTAATTTATATTTTTTGGGATTACTAGCTGATCCTATTGTAGTATTTCCCCATATACTACCACTTTCAGCATTGGCACCTATAATTGATACGAAGTTAACATTATTACCACTTTGTTTTATATTTCTTCCTAATTTAACATTGAAATAATTTCCATAGAAAACTCTTCTAGTATTACTATTATTAGATGGGTCAGTGTTAGCATTTCCTGTTCCACCATTGATTGTTAATTCTTCTATTCTTGTATCGTTATAACATGTAACACCAGTATTATTAACATTCCATGTTGCATTATAATCATGGCCATTATAAATGCCGGTTAAGGTAAATGGTTTAGTGTTTGAGCTAGACCAAGTACTAGATGTATTTCCAGTCATAACGACTAAATTGGTATCTCTTGTAGTTAAGTAATAATAAGTTTCATCTTTATTGTATAATTCTTCTGTACCATTATTATAAAATTGAATTAATTCATAATATGTACAGCCACTTCTAGTATTACAAGTTCCTGATTGAACAGTTCCAACGTTGTTATAATATCCATCTATTGATTCTCGATAATTTATATTGACAGCTCTATAGTAACCTGACATATTAGTGTTTTCGTTAAAGTTTTCATCATCTTCACTACCAACATATATAGGTTCTAAATTAGCTTCAACAAACCCTCCACGACTGTTTCTAGTATAATAAGTGGCGTTTGGGTCGTATTCATCATTTTCATCTTGCAGACGAAAAATTGTACAATCATTTGTATAATCTCCGACACTTGGGCGCCATCCTAGACTTGGGGCATCACAGGTGTATTCATTATACTGATTATAATAGTTTCCATCTTCGTCATAGCAATCAGTACATGTACCATAATTAGTTTCTGTTTCAGGTCCTGTAAATATACCACCACTAGAAATAACGGTTGTTGTTGTAGTTATTGTTTCAGATTTATAATATCCATCTACACTTGGGTATTCATATATGTCTTTAGAGGTATTGACTTTGTTCATTCCCTCATCATTTAAATCATTAAAAACATTATTGAATGATCCATTAACGTAGCTTACTGCTCCTTTTATCCAAGAAGCATGCATGGTTATTTCAATATCATTTGGAATTCCTCCTGTGTATGTTACTGGAACAGTTAATGTTCTTGTATAGTAAGTATCATCATATGATATTTTAGCGTTTTGGTAATCGGTTATCCATCCGTTAAATACGGTATCATCAGGATGGTTATTAAATGGGTTATCAATTAATTCAATGTTAATATAACCGTTTTCCACAGGATAATATTTATAATAAACTAATTTACTTTGATTTTCAGTTAGAGAAACATAACCTGTTTTTTTGGTATTATAATCTTCCCCATCATAAGTTATTATTACTTTAACTAAATTATTATCATTATAAAGGTTTTTGTTATTTAATGTAGGTAGTTTTCCATCTGTACTGTTGGTATAATTTTGACCAGTGTAATAATAGTAATCACTGTCTAAATCATTAATATATACGGTGTCCTCAATTATACCATGAGAAACTGCCATGTCTGTCCCACTTTTTATGGCTCCATAGGTAAAGGCAATTGTAGTAATGGATAAAAGAATAGCTAAAAATGTAAGTAGTTTTAATTGCTTATTGTTTTTTATTCTTTTAAACATACTACATTCTCCTTTCTATTTTTAAGCTGGATTGGTTGTGAATTCTAGACTAAAACTTATGTCTCCATAAGATGCATTATCTTCGCAGTCGACATCTTGTCCTTCAATCCACATGTAAATTCTTAATTTTGTTATTCCTGAATTTAAGGTTAAAATTTGTTCGTTGTTAGTATTATTCATAACTGTTTTTATATTTGGATTAACACTTTTAAAGAAATTAGGATATCTATTTGAATTAGCTTCGGTTATTGAAACATTATCTCTAGCAGCTATATTATTAATAACTCCATAATAAGGTAAGGCGGCGGCGCCTGATGTTGAGGTGTGCAATCCATAAATATTTAAAGCGTTTTGAACACCATAGGTTGTATGGACATCATAATTAGGTTCCCATATAATTGCATTACTTGCATTATTTAAATTTTGGGCAATATTTGAATTATCTCCACTTGTTCCTTCGTTTAGAAAGGCAACTCTTGTGGCGTTTTCAATACCAACACTTTGGTCACCTAGATATGTGATTTTTGAATTACTTGATAAGTATAAATCTTTTTGATTAGAAGTTTTAAAAAATATATCAAATGCTATAAAACTTCCATCACTTTCTTCTCCAAAACTATTTGTTTCTATGCTTCTATTGGCAACTAAAACGTAGTTTGTTCCACTTGTGTTTGTAGCTTCACCTTTAAACATTTCTAATTTTCCGTTACTGACATTTCCTCCTGTTGATGTTGGAAATAGTTGATATGGAACTTGATTTTCACTTCCTGGATAAGTTTTAGCGGCATCTTTGATATCATCAGTGGTTATAACTTGTTTCCAGTTGATGGCATCAGTACTAACTTCTAATCCTCCATCAGCTTGAACATGTACATTTAAAGCATCAATACTAACTACTCTATTGGCTGTAAACCAAGCATATGTTGTAGTTATTAGTAAGATTGATGTAAATAAGATTGAGAGTAACAATAATTTTCTTCTTTTTTTGGTATTATTTTTCTTTGGCATTTTCTATATGTTCCTCCGTAATTTCCATTTTCAGTTTTATTTCACCACCAATAATGGCATCAACACATTCTGGATCATCACCTTCTAGGTAAATGACAATTGTGTATTTGTCATTTTCATTTGGTTTAATATGTTTTCTTTGTTTTAAAACAGCAATGTCATCTGAATAAAATGGGGTTGTACCTTCTTCTGGGTTACCTGTCAATTCGTTTTTTTTGGCATAAATTATTCTTTCGTTATTTTGATAAATCATTATACGAATTGCTTCATCAACGTTTTTGATGACATCTAAGATATTTATTTGATACCAATAATTTATTGTTTCTTTTCCATGGTTACCAACATAAAATGTGTATGCGATATAGTTTTCACCATTATGAGTACCTTCGGCTTCATTATTAATGTTTTGTGGTAACCAATTTACTGATATATTATCCATAAAATCTATTTCTTTAGCATATAATCTATTTTTGGGTTCTGGATTATCTAAGTGTTCAAAAAGAACTAGTCCACTTTTTAAAGAAAAGTTTGGATCTAATGTGACTGTGAAACTTCCGCCTTTATAAATTACCATCAACACGAAAAAAATAGCTAGAAGTAAAATAAATAAAATTATGACTATTCTCTTTGTATACTTAAGCCTCTTTTTTCTTTTTTCTAGTTTTTGGGCGGTGACTTTAACATTTGTTAGTGCCATACTATCCCTACCTTTATATTCATAATAATTTTATCACATTATGTCAAAGTTTGTAAATAAAAGGGCATTTAAAAAGCACTATTTTTTAGTGCTTTGATTTATTATTTACAAGTCCAAAATCAAAATCAGATTTATCTTTGACAATGCTTATGGACATAGTTTTAAATAAGTCATTTAAATCTAAAGTGTCTTCACTAATTTGTTTGGTTTCTTCTTTTATTATTTTTTCTTTTTCTGGCATTTTTACATCTTCAATGTCATAATTTTCTATTTCTGACATAAAGTCTCTAATTTCTTTTTGAAGTTCGTTTGAAAGAGGATTGTTTTTTTCTTGTTTTGATTTAAAAACTAGTAAAAGGGATACTATAATGATGATTAAAACTACTATAATTATGATATACACTATTTATCCCTCCTTATTCTAGATATATTTTAACATTTTTTTGTAAATCATTCAATATTTTGATTAAGTGAAAAAAAAGAACTATTTCTAGTTCTAATCTTGTCCTTCGTAAGTTCCTCCAACAAAGTTTGCAGCATCATCAGCACTTTCTAATTCTACATCGCTTTCTGTTCTTGAGCAGAACATTGAGTTTGGATCAAAAGTTTCTGTTCCTTCTTTCATAGTAGTACAGTAATATTGACCAAATTTCAATTTGTAAGCAATGATATTACCATCTGCTTGGATAGTAACATAACCACCTTGTGGCATTTCACCACTTGCTGATACGGCTTGGTTGTTGATATATCCTTTACCATATCCTCCACCTGTAGCAGTTACAGTACCCCAATCTGTGTTTTGTGAACCTTTACTAGAACCTTTAGGGAAGTTAACAGTAAATGGAATACCTACTGGATCACTATCTACTTGAGCTTGTGAATATGCAACTCTAACAGCATCGATAGTTCCCCATGCTTTATCGACAGCTGCATTTCTTCTTGATTGTTCGATAACGTTCAAAATGATTGGAGTTGTAATTAAGGCGATAATAGCTAAGATAACGATTACGGCCAATAGCTCAATCAAAGTAAAACCTTTAGAATTCTTTCTCATCTATTTCACCTCCTCGCCCCTATTCTGTTATAAATATATCACATTTTTTTACATAAATCAATCTTTTTTATTATTTTAATTTGTCAAGTATAATATCTAATTCTTGTTTTTCTTTTTTTAAAGTTTCCCTTTCATTTTCAACGATATCTTTAGGTGCTTTATTTATATAATTTTGATTTGCAAGTAATTTTTCACGTCTATTAATTGACATTTCTAGGCGATCTTTTTCTTTATATAGATTTTCTATTTCAGCAGTTTTATTAGCAGAGTTATCATAATATAGAGTTACTTGCTCACCCATAAAATTAAAATATATTGTATCTAATGAATTATAATTTTCAATGATTTTATTTTTTAATAATTTGTCAATGATGTTTTTATTATTTATTAAGATTTCATTTTTAAATTCTATATAATTTTCTTTAATGTTGTTTTCTAATTTAGCTTTTCTAATTTTTTTAATAAGTTCGATAATTTCTTCCATATCTTTACATTCACTAAACATTTCTTTTTGATTATATTCTGGATAAGTACTCAACATAATTGATTCTTCGGTATTTGGGAGTTTAGTGTAAATTTCTTCGGTAACATATGGCATGAATGGATGAAGCATTTTTAATATTGCTTTTAATGTTTTAACTAATATGGTTCTGGTAGTATTATTCATATTTATTTTTGAAAGTTCAATATACCAATCACAGAAATCATTCCAAATAAAGTTATATAAAATTGAACCAACTATGTTAAATTCATATTTTTCCATACTATTTGTGACATTTTTAACTGTTTCATTTAATTTGGTTAAAATCCATTTATCAGATAAATTTAAATTTTCTAATGTTTCTTCATATTCATCTTCAATATTTATTAAAACATATCTAGATGCATTCCACAGTTTATTTATGAAATTCCATGTTGATTTAACTTTTTCTGGATCATATTTAACATCCATGCCTGGAGCAGATGAGGTTGTTAAGAAAAATCTTAGACTATCAGCTCCATATTTATCGATTTCATCCATTGGATCAACACCATTACCTAATGATTTACTCATTTTTCTACCTAAATTATCTCTAACAAGTCCATGGATTAAACAGTCTTTAAATGGTCTTTCTTTAGTAAATTCTAAGCCCTGGAATATCATTCGACTAACCCAGAAGAAAATAATATCAAATCCAGCAATTATAACATCATTTGGATAATATCTTTTATATAAATCAGTTTTATCTGGCCACCCCATAGTACTAAATGGCCATAAAGCTGAAGAAAACCAAGTGTCTAATGTATCTGGATCTTGAATCCATCCTTCTTCTTTTGGAGCTTCTAATCCAACATACACTTCATCGCCTTTATACCATGCCGGTATCCTATGACCCCACCATAATTGTCTAGATATACACCAATCATGAGATATTTCTAGCCAGTGATTTAATGTTTTTTCAAATCTTTCTGGATAGAAGTTTACTTTTTTATTTTGGTCGTGCTGATTTTTTAAGGCATTTTTGGCTAGAACATCCATTTTAACAAACCACTGTTTAGATAGATATGGTTCAACAATGGCATCACTTCTTTCAGAGTGTCCCACTGAATGGGTTATTTTTTCTACTCCAAGTAATAAGCCTTTTTCATTTAATTCTTCTAATAATTTTTCACGACATTCAAATCTATTTAATCCTTGATATTTCCCTGTTTTTTCGTTCATAGTGGCATCTGGGTTCATGATAACTATTTTTTCTAATCCATGTCTTTGACCAACTTCAAAGTCATTTGGGTCATGAGCTGGAGTGATTTTAACACATCCAGTGCCTTTTTCCATATCTGCGTGTTCATCACCAATAATTGGTATTTTTTTGTCAACGATTGGAAGAATAACACTTTTACCAATTAGATGTTTATATCTTTTATCTTTTGGGTTGACAGCAACAGCGGTGTCACCAAATAATGTTTCTGGACGAGTTGTTGCGACATCTAGATACTCATCAGTACCATCAATATAATATTTTAAATGATAAAAGGCTCCTTCTTCATCTTTATAAATTACTTCTTCATTTGATAGGGCGGTTAATTGAACTGGGTCCCAGTTAATTATTCGCTCACCTCTATAAATTAATCCTTTATTATATAAGTCAACAAACACTTTTCTTACTGCTTTAGATAAACCTTCATCTAAAGTAAATCTTTCTTTTGTGTAATCTAAAGCAAGACCTAATTTAGCCCACTGATTATGAATGTTTTCGGCGTACTCATCTTTCCAGGCCCAAGCTGCTTTTAACCACTCTTCTCTATCCATACTTCTTGGGTCAATTCCTTCATCTCTTAATCTTTTATCGACTTTAGCTTGAGTGGCTATACCAGCGTGATCCATACCTGGAACCCATAATGTATCAAAACCTTTTAGTTTTTTATATCTTATTAATATATCTTGAAGTCCAGTATCCCAAGCGTGACCTATGTGAAGTTTACCGGTTACATTTGGTGGTGGAATTACAATGGCATATGGTTTTTTATTCATATCACCAGCAGTAAAATATCCTTTGTTTTTCCAATTTTCGTATTTGCCTTCCTCTACTTTTTTATGGTCATATTTTTTATCTAACATGATTATCAATCCTTTCATCTATATATTTCAAAGCTTCCATATACACCTGTTCATATATATGTTTGTATTGTAATCTATCATAAAATTTTGTTAAATTTTCTTTAAATTCTTTTAAAAATTCATCATAATTTATATCAAATACAAAAGAGAATTTTGTGATAATATGATCATTTGGATTTTTACATAGATGAATATCTACAAGCTGATGTTTTTTCACACATTCTAATACTTCTTTAGTGATTGGTTCATCTGTTTCTTTTAACTTCAAGTCGTTACAATATCCAAATAAAAATAATATATCCATTTTATCGGCATCCCTAATTAATTTAGCATGCATTAATTTTCTTTTATCTTCTGTTTTATCGATATAAAACTTATTGTGGTTTTTAATGGCAAATTTTATAATATCATAATATTTTTGAGGAATATTAAATTTTTCTATTTCTTTATTTTCAAATAAAAGTTTAATACCCAAATCTGCATGGTCTATTATACTATCTTTCATTGTATGATATTGCTTTATTTGTATAAATCTACCATAATCGTGAAGTAATCCTATAATTTTGGCTATTTCAATATCTTCCTTAGAAAAGTTTAACTTTCTAGCATATTTTTCACTGAGTTTCATGACTCGATATGAGTGATTATATTTGGCTTTTATAATTTCATCTTTCATATCAAAGTTATGAACATATTTATCAAAATTTTCTTGCATATTAACCTCCCAAAAAAAAACTTATAAATTTAAGGACGTTTTGAACGTGGTACCACCTTAATTTATAAGTTTTGCTTACCTCAATTAGTTTAACGCACTTCTACGTATTTTTTTACTGTTATTTCAAAAAATCGGCATGTTCAAGCTACCTTCAATATTATCTATTATTAGTTTTCACCAGTCACTAACTCTCTTTAAATAGATAGATATTTACTCCTCTTGGTCTTGGCTTTTCTTTAATTATACATGTTTTTCTATTATATTACAATAGTTTGGTACCACAAAGGAAACAAGTTGTGGCAGTAGGCGCTAATTTGGTGCCACACTTTGGACAAACTTTTGGTTTACTTGTGTCAACAAATATTGGGTTTTGTTCTGTTTTTTGTTCTTGTACTTTAGCTTCAATAATAGTTTCTTGTCTTTCATCAGGTTCTAATGATTGGTTTGAAAATACATTTTCGGTATTTTCGGTAGTATATAAATTTACTGGTGGTTCTTCATTTACTACATTTTGAATTTGATTATATGAGCCTGGATTAATTAATATATTGTTTTGATTTTGCTGTGTTTGAATTTGTGGTTGATTGTTTGACTCTTTTTCAAAAAGAATATTTTGATTATTTATAAATTCTTCAGTATCATCATACATATGAAGCATGAATTTTGGATTTTTAAATACTAATTCTGGAAATTTATACATAGGAATTAATATGAATAGAATTGATTCTTTAGGGTTTAATTTATATGCTTTGAGTAATTCTTGAATGATGATGTTATAATAGTATAAATTTACGAATGGTATTAATGTTTTATAGAAAAGTGATTTTTTTAAATCTAATAAATTTACTAAAACTAATCTATTATAAAATGGTACATAGGCTTTCCATGATGGGATTTTTGCACTTTTAAATATTTTCCCCAAACATATTTTTACTGTTAAATATACTATAAAAAAGACAATAAATAGTAATAAGAAATATTTTCCTGTGCCTTCAAACATTTTTACAGCCTCCTTTTTATTATAATTATATCATGACATTAATATATTTGAAATAAAATTTATTTTAAAAAATAATTATTTTCCTTTTCGTACTTTAATGTTGTAGATGGTCCATGTCCTGGATATACTTTAGTGTTGTCAGGATATTTTTTTATTTTGTTAATACTTTTTTTCATTTCATTTATATTTCCTCCAACCATATCGGTTCTACCTATAGTGTCTTTGAAAAGAAAATCACCTGTAAACATTTCATTTTCTTCTTTGAAATAATAAGTAACACTATCTTTTGTATGCCCTTTGGTATAAATTATTTCAAAGCTAAATGGGCCAAAATTATATTTTTTTTCTTTGATGTCTTTTAAAATTAATTTAGAATCAAAACAGTTTAATGCACCTATATGGTCAGGGTGGTAATGGGTAATTAAAATTTTAATTATTTGTTTATCTTTTATTATTGAAGCAATTTTATCATAATCAGCTCCGGGGTCAATAATAATGATTTTATTATCTTTTTCTAAAATGTAACAGTTTGCTTCTAAATAACCGACTGGAATAGTTGTTATTTTCATTTTAGTTTTCTAAAGGTATTAAAGCTATCTTTTAATTTTCCACTACCTAGAATTTCTCTATTAACTTGAGGATTAATTTTTTCTGAGTTTATTTCATTCAATGGTTTTACATTATTAAATTTTTCTTTAATTTCTTTTGGATCTTGATTAAACCCTCTTTTCATCATTCCTTTTAAAATATTGTTTTTGTTATTTTCATTTATTATCATAACAATTTCCTTTCTAACAATGGCCTGTTTCTATATAGTTTTTGATGGGTCCGTATGTTTTTCTATATCCATCTATTAACCCATATTTATTAATGGCTTCCAAATGCTTTTTTGTAGGGTATCCTTTATGGTTTTTAAAACCATATTCTGGATATTTCTCATCTATTTCATATAATATTTTATCTCTAGTTACTTTGGCTATTACACTGGCTGCGGCAATAGACATACTTTTGGCATCACCTTTTATGATTGGTAAGATGGGAATATCCATTTCTATTGGCATCGCATCTGATAAAACATATTCTAATGGTATTTGCTTTTGAACTTGCTTTATTGCTATAATCATAGCTTTTCTACTCGCTTCATAAATATTTATTTTATCTATTTCTTCAGGAGAAACTATACCAATGCCATAAATAGCATTTTCTACAATATAATCATAAAAAATATTTCTTTTTTTTTCACTTAATTTTTTAGAATCATTTAGACCTTCTAATTGAAATCCTTTTGGTAAGACTACACAAGCTGCGACAACCGGTCCGTATAGTGGTCCTCTTCCTGCTTCATCGGTACCACCGATGATATTTACTCCTTTAATATGTAGCTGTTTTTCATATTGCCATAAATCCATGTTTTTACCTACTTTCGTATATGATTATAACACATATTTATTTTAAATATCAGTCAATAATAGAAATTTTTTAACAATATCTTTGGCTTTTCCAATATCTTTGGCTTTTCCAATATCTAGTACCATTACATTTTTTTTATATAATATTTGCCTTTTTCCAATAAGTTCATTTTGGTTAATTTATATATCATGATTTTTTGAAGTTTTTGAGCCATGCCTGTTTGTATATTGTTTTCTTCAGATAATTGATCAACTAGTATTGATTTAATTCCATACTTTTTAGCACCAACAATGTCTGATAATATTTGATCACCTATAGCAACAGTATTTTCTTTTTTAGAATCTAATATTTTTAATGCTTTATCATAGGCTTCTTTTTGGGGTTTGCCGGCATCCGCTAACATTTTAACATCTAATATTTTTGAAATTGGTTGAGCTCTTTCTACATGGTTATTAGAAAAAATTAATAATTTAAAGTTTTTGGTTTTTAAATTTTCAAATAAATTAATTGTTTCTTGGGGAACATTTAAGTCATCTACTTTAGTAATAGTATTATCAATATCAAATAGAATTGTATCTATTTTTTGTTTCATTAATAAGTCATAGTCTATATCATAAATGCTTGCATAATAACTATCTGGGATGATAAATTTTATTTCTTTTTTAAAGCCTAACATTACTTTAAAAAAGGTAATTAACATTAGTCTGTGTTTTTTTGCCATAATAATTAAAAATAATCACCGAAGTGACTATTTTGTTTCCTTTTCTAATTTAGTAATAACATTTTTAGAAACTTCGATTACTTTTTTCTTGATAGCGTTTGCTGATTTTTCAATAACTGGAGTTCCTTTTTCAATTGCATAATTAACCAATTCTTCGGCAGCATCTTGCAATTTTTTTGCTTGTTTTTTGGCTGTTGATAGAACAGTTTCTTTGTCTAATTCAGCTAATCCTTCTTTTATTTCAGCAATTTTTGTTTCAACAGTTTCTCTAACATCATCCATATCGATATTTTTTGCTTTAATAACAAAATCATCAAGCATTCTTTTTAAATCTTCTCTTGTCTCTGAACCTTTTTTAGGAGCAAATAATAATCCTAAAGCAGCTCCCACACCGGCTCCTACGACAAATTTTCCAATACCTTTATTCTTCTTTGTCATTTTCTTTTTCCTTCTTTCTATTAAATATTTTACCAATGGCATTAGACAGAAACCCTATAATGGTGTCAGAAAATCCAACAACGGCATCAGTTGTGTTATCTATTATAGAAAATAAGCCGTTTAATTTTCTTGATTTTTGACTAACATCATCTACTAATTTATCAACTTTATCTAATGTTTTGATAGCATTGATAACTAAAATGATTAAGGCAATTACTAATACAATTAATAATATGTAAAATAATACGGATAATACATCAGCAAAACTAATTATCATTATTTATTCCCCTTTTCATACATTGAATCTATTAAACTAAATAGTTCTTTATCGCTTATTTTTCTTGGTTCTTTTTTTGTTTTTTCTTCAGGTTCAACAGGTTTGTCCATTTCCTCTTCTAGAAGATCAGTTAAGTCATCTTCTTCAACTACTCCATGTCTTGGTTTTTCACCGATGGTACTAGCATTAAAACTGAAATCATCTTCTTTTATTTTACTTATTTTTTCTTCATTAGATTCTGTTTTATTTATAATATCTTCTTGTTTGTCCTCTTCTTTATCATTAAATAATACTCTATTACCACCAAATAATGTTGTTTCAATGTCGGCTTCTAATCCACCATAAGCTTTATTTCTAATTGCATCAACATTAGCCTCTTTTGAGCTATAGTATGAAGAACGGCCATCATGTTTTGTTGTTAAATCTTCTCTTTGATATCCTTTGTCTAGTATTCCATATACTGGTGATATAATTGGTGATGGTCTAAATACTCTCTTTTCTTCTTTTGGTGGATTATAAACTTCTTTTCTATGTGATGGTGATTTTCTTTCTTCTTTTTTTTCTGGTTTAACATCGATAGAATCAAAGTCATTATCATCAAAGAATGGAAATTTATATTCATTTTTCTTTGGTTGTTCTGGTTCAAGTTTTACCGGTTCTGGCATTGGTGATTCTTCACTTGCATATATTTCTGAACGTGATTTTTTTGGTGAAGGAATTTCGACTTGAATTACTTCTTTTTGAACTCCTTCTTTTTTTTCTGGCTTTTCTTCTACTTCTACTTCTTCAGTAAATAAATTTTTAAACTTATCAATTAGTCCCATATGATTACACCTCTACTTTTCTTCATAACGTAAAAAACTATTATCGCTTTCATTATTTTTTGAGCTAAATACGTTATATTCTTCCTCTTTGTTTTTTAAAAAGTCATCTTCTAATGATAATTTTATTATATTACTATTGTATTTTATTGTCGATAAAATGTATGAACTATTCAAAACAGTATCATTTATATCTTCCTTTGGAACCAAAGCTTCAATTCGTGCATAATTATAAACGAATTCAATTAAATATAAATTATCTTGTTTGGTAATTTCTAAATAGCCAATTTTACCATCATTATCAATTTTTCTAGAATAATACTTATTGTTATCTACTTTATATTCTACTGATTTTTTATAATAATAACTTATTTCATCTAGATATAAATAATAGTATACTCCATTTGAATAAAGTTTATCATTAGAACCACTACTGTCGATATAAGTAACACCTCTTGGTACATAATACTTATATCCACGCCCCACACGGTTATATAAAGTGTTTTCTTTTGATAATATTACATCCACAATATTATCAATACTAGTTGTATCAATTCTAACAATAGTACAACCTGTTAAAATCAATGTGACCAGCGCTAAAAGAATTATTTTCTTCATATACACACCTGCTTACTTTAAATTATATCAAATTTTGCTTTATTTTACTAATAAAGCAGTTACTTTACATGTAAACTTTTGTCTATTTTTCTACTTCAACCATATATATTGGCATTCCGAGGGAGGTAAACCTTTTTTCATATTCAGTTTCGACATTATCAAAATTATCTTCATGAAGGTTTAAAGATAAATTTTTTATTTTATAATCATAGTTGGTAAATGATTTTAAAGAAAATTCAAATAAATGTCTATTATCGGTTTTTTGAATAATATGTTTACTTTGTTTAAATATTTTATCATATTTCTGTAAGAATTTTTTACTAGTTAATCTTCGATCTTCATGTCTATTTTTGGGCCATGGATCAGAAAAATTTAGATAAATAGTATCTATTTCTCTATCAAAGATATTTTCTATTTCAGTCGCATCAAATCTAATTAATTTTAAATTAGGTAATTCAATGTTTTCTAGTTTTTGGGTTGCTCTTAAGATTACACTATCAAATTTTTCTATTCCAATAAAATTAATATCAGGGTATTTTTGAGCCATACCAATAATAAAATCTCCTTTCCCCATTCCAATTTCTAAATGAATGGGTTTTTTATTTTTAAAAAGTGTCTTATATTTCCCTTTATATGTTTCCGGAATTTGAATTATATAAGGAGATTTACTTATTTTTTCTTTTGCCCCTTTGATGTTTTTTAACCTCATGTTTATCACCATAAGTATTATAACATAAATGGGCACAAAAAATAAATAAAAGCATATAATTAATTAGAACATGAAAGGAGTCATAAATGTGAAAAAAGATCGCGATTGTGGAGGAATGGCCTATCCTGTTTATCCTCAAATGGTACCTAATTTTGGTGGTATGGTAATGCCTGGTCAAATGATACCTATGCCTAACAACAATATGGGAGTAGGAATGACTAATGTACCTTTAACTAGTGTTCAAAGTACTATAAATAGTAATGATTTGACCAATTTAACTAATCAAGTAAACAACTTAGAACAAAGGGTAACCAGATTGGAAAATACGGTTAATAAAACAAATTATAACAACTACAATTCTTCAAATTATCAAATGATGTAAAAAGACTCGAGAGTTCTCGGGTCTTTTTGTTACAAAAATTATTTTTTAGAAATACTTTTATATATTTTATTTAAGATTTCAGTACTTTTAGCAAGTTTGGCCTCTAATTTTCTATTTTGTTCTTGTAATTTTTCATTTTCAGTACGATATCTTATGTTTTCATCTTTTAAAGTAGATAATTCATTATTAATTTCTTCTTTTTCTTTTGAAGCCTCACTACTTACTTTATCTAATTTTTCAATTTCTAGTTGCAATTTTCTTATTTTATCATCTTTTGCATCAATTTCACTTTGCATATTTTCGTATTTGTTTACAAAATTAGAAACAGCATTAGTGATATCATCAAATGATTCACTATCTTCTTCAGATTTAACTTCTACGTATTTTTCTTCTGGTTTTAATAATTCTGGTTTTTCTTCTTTAGGGGCACTTTCTAAATCTAAATCTTCCATAACTGATGACAAATTGTCGATTTCATCTAATAAGCTTTCAGCTTCTTTTGGTGAAATTTTGACCATCTCATCAACAAACGTTGGTTCATCTGATGATTCTGATATATCTTCTTCATTGTCTATATATTTACCATAAATGTTTAATTCTGTAATTTTACTCATAATATCTTCTATACTTACGGAATATTTATTCATTAAATTACGAATGTTTTTATCTTCAGTATAACTTTCAAAGAAGTCTTTATCATCTGGAATCAAGATATTAGCTCTAAACATTTGTTTTTCTTCTCTACCTTGTTCTCCATCACTAAAGGCGATATTCATATTATCAATTACGGCATTTATAAATTCATTTTTTTTCTCAACAGCTTCATCAAATGGCAACTTTTTGAATGATTTAAATATTTTTTTATTATCTTCTCTAATATCGTGTGCTAATTTTTTGATTGCTAAAAATCTTTCTTTCTCTAACATATTTCCACCTCTTTATTCTTTTATAGCCCTTATGCTCTGGAATCATATTTTCCATCTTTAGTTGAAATGATTACGTGTTCACCAGCACCTATAAACAATGGAACTTTAACTGTCAAACCATTTTCTAATGTTGCTTCTTTAGTAGCATTGGTTGCAGTATTACCTTTTACAGCAGGTTCAGTTTCAGTTACTTCATATTCTATTTTTTCAGGTAAATTAATACCTAAAACTTCACCTTTATAGAATGTTACTTCAACTTCTAATCCTTCTTTTAAGAATTTAGCATTATCTCCCAAATTTTCTTTGGCTAAATCTATTTGTTCATAAGTTTCCATGTTCATAAAATTATACATATCTCCATTACTATAAAGATATTGCATTGGTTTCTTTTCGATAATTGCTTTTTCAAATTTTATATTAGTGTTGAATGTTTGCTCAATTGTTGAACCAGTTCGCAAATTTCTAAGTTTAATGCGGACAAAGGCTGGACCTTTTCCTGGCTTAACGTGTAAAAACTCTAAAATTAAATAGATATTACCGTCAATTACAACTGTCATTCCATTTTTTATATCATTAATATTTATCATACTTTACCTCCATGAACTATTTTTTCTCATTGTGCTCTGTATGTTTTTTACATTTAGGGCAATATTTGTTTAACTTTAATCTTTCAGGTGTGTTCCTTTTATTTTTTTCTACACGATAGTTTTCGCTTTTACACACTGAACATACTAAAGTAATATTATCTCTAGCTTCGCCTTTTTTAGCCATGATTATCCCTCCTTTTCGCATTTCTTATATCATTATATCAAATTATGGGTAAATTTCAAAGTATTTTTTTGAAACTCGCTGTGCTAAACGTTTATTTATTGAAGATTGATGACTAGTTTTTCCATCTGGTCTTGAAATATTTGGAGAAACTATGGTGAAAGTTACTTTTGGATCATCATATGGAGCATAGGCAACAAAGGTTGTAGTAATTGTTTCTTTATCGACTTTTTTATCATCATTAGTATCAACAAAGCTTTGACTAGTACCTGTTTTTCCTGCTGGTTTATATGATAAGTCAATATACCCTGCTCCTGTACCATACTGTAAGACTGCTTTGAACCCTTCGTGGACTCTATCCATATATTCTTGTTTAGTATTTACTTTATTTAATTCTTTTTTGTTTTGATCATAACTAGATGTATCACCATATAATCCTTTATATAAGTATGGTGTCATTCTAGTACCATTATTAGCAATTGTATTAATATACTGTGCAAGTTGAATTGGAGTATAGGTGTCGTTTTGACCGATTGAAAAGTCGAGTAATAGTCCAGATGTACTATCATTTCCTTTAATACCTGTACTTTCGTTAGGAAGATCAATACCTGTTTCAACTCCAAGTCCAAACTCAGCAAAAGTATCCCTATAAGTTGTAAAGGCAGATTTATCGATTACTAAAGGTTTATTATATTTGTAAGTTCCTTTTCCTACATTGATGGCCGTATAATATTGATAGGTGTTTGAAGATTGGGCTAAAGCTGTGATGTCGTTTAATCTACCTAAATATTTCCATGAACATTTTTCTGGAGTAGCGGCAATTTTAACACAGTTATCATATCTGACTTCTCCTATTTTTAAAGCACCTGTGTTATAGCCTACTATGTGGCTAGCGCCTTTGACAACTGAACCCATTACGGCTGTTGATTGGGTTATACCTGATGTAAAATCTATAACACTATATGAACCATCATCGTTTTGCTTTAATTGTTTGCCCGCCATAGCTAATATTTCGCCTGTTTTTGGGTCAGATATAATTACAAATGATCCGTTATAATATTCTGTGTTAGCTTCTTTTTTTGCATTTAAAACTTCTTCTGTTAATATTTCTTCTAAAGCTTTTTGTAGTTCTATATCAATAGTTAAAACTATATCATTACCACGTTTTCCTTCTTCTAATAGTTTATATGAGCCATCACTCATGACTTGATATTTGTTCTTTTTTCCTCTTAATATATCTTCATATTGATATTCTAAGTTACTAGTGCCTACTCTATCATCTAGACTATATCCTTTTTCTAAGTAATAATCTTTTAGTTCTGCTGGAATACCGCTTTTACTGGTAGAAACATTACCTAAAATACTTCTAAATACACTGCCATATAAATATGATCTTTCCCAATCTAACTTAGTGTTTACACCTTTTAAATCACTTAAATTTTCAGAAACTAATGCATATTCTTCATCAGTTACATCTTCATTTTTTATAACTTTTTCATCGTATGAATAACCAGTATTCATAAGTGTATATATGTATGCGGCTTTTTTATCTAAATCAGTGTATACAGCTAGTTCTTCTGCAGTTACTCTTTCTATTTCTAACTCATAGATTTCATCATTCGTAAGCTTTCTTTCATCTAATTTTTTCCATTCTTCATCAGTTATTTTTTCTTTGGCTTCATCTGGATGATTTTTAATCCAAAACACCTTAAAATCATAATCATTTAATTTAGTAAAATCTAAGTTTATCATATTTGCTAGCTTATAAGCTATTTTTATTTCTTCTTTTGTTGTTATACCTGATGGCTTTTTATAATATATGACTTTTGATGGTTTATTATCAACGATTAATTTTCCATTGCGATCATAAATTCTACCTCTGGGTGCGGATTCACCATAAATGACTGTTTTGGTTAAGTTTTCAAGTTCTGTTTCGTATTTTTCTTTACCAACTACTTGTACGACAAAAAGTGAAATGACTAATACTAAAAGTGCGAGTATAATGATAAAATTTAGTATGTTATATCTTTTTTCAATTTCAATTTTTATGTCTTTGTTTTCTTTATATGTATTAAAATTATATGTTTGTTTACTTTGTTTTTTAGAAATTTTTAAAGATGTTTTTCTTTTACCTTTTAGTTTTTTTATTTTTTCTTTTATTTTTTTCACTTTTTATCACCTCATGTTATTTTTTTACATATCCTATTATAGGGGGAATTTATGCATAGAATTTTTATAGAAAACTATATTAAACAAATTGATAAAAAAAGTATTTATAATTTTGCTTTACAAAATAATATTAATCTTACAGAAAAAGATGTAAATATATTATATCACTATTTACATAATAATTGGCAAGATTTATTATATGGCAATCAAGAAAGAGTTTTTTTGGACTTGAGCAAAGAAATTGATGAGGAAAATTTTTTAATGATTAAAAGTTTATTTAAGTATTATTTTGATAAATATCAAAATTTATTGTAATAATTTCTAATGTCTTGTAAAAGGTTTGGGTTATACTTCTTGTTTTTAATCATTTCTATTTCTTGTTTATATGGTGGAAATGTACGATCTTTGCCACCACTTATACTCACATATGGGGTTTCTAATATTTTAGGAACTTCTTTTAGTTTATCATTATAAATTATTTTTATTAGTTTTTCAAAACCTAGGGTTCCTAGTCCGATGTTTTCATGTCGATCTTTATGAGCACCTTTTTCATTTTTACTATCATTTATATGAATACATCCTATTTTATCTATTCCAATTACATTATCAAATTCATTCAATAATTTATCAAAATTTGATATATCATATCCAGCATCATTTAAATGACAGGTATCTAGACAGACAAGGAGTCTTTCTTTATTATTTACACCATCTATAATAGTTTTGATTTCTTCAAAGGTTTTGCCAAGTTCAGTACCTTTTCCAGCCATAGTTTCTAAGCAAATGATTGGACCTTCTTTTTCATCTAAAACTAGGTTTAATCCTTTAATTATGTTTTGCAATCCTTCATCTACACCTAATCCAACATGACTACCTGGGTGAAGAACAATTTTTTTAATACCTAAAGTTTCAGCTCTTTTTAACTCTTGTTTTAAGAAATTTACAGCAAAATTAAATTTATCTTCATCTTTGTTATTTGCAAGGTTTACAATGTACGGAGCATGAATTATTACATCATTTATGTCAATATTATTTTTTTTCATTAGCTCTTTGGCTTCATTTGTTTTGTTTTCATCAATTTTTCCTCTAATTGTATTTTGTGGAGCTCCTGTATAAAACATAAATGTATTTTCGCCATAACTTAAGGCTTCTTTGACACTACCTAACATACCTTCATCTTTTGTGAATGATACATGGCTTCCTATAATTAATTTATTCATAAAAATCACCTAGAAATATAATAACACATTTCTAGGTTACTCGCCTACTAAATCACCTAAAACTTTAAAACTTCCACCAATAATTTTTTGGATTACTTTTTCAGTGGCATTAGATATTGATAATCCGGTTTTAGAAACTTTATTTTGATAACTTTTATTATTAACATCGATGTAATCTTCTAAATCAATATTTTTTCCTTCTTTGACATCTTTTTCAAATTTTTCTATTTGTTCGTTGGTTAAAGCTACTTTTTTACTATTTCGATATTCGAAATATCCTGTACTTTGAGAAAGATATAGAGCAAAAAATGTTACAAAACTTATTAATATTGCATATCTAAAGGCTTTATTTAATTTTTTATGTTTCATTTATATATTCTCCTATGATTGGAGCGAGAAGTTCTATTGTGTTTAATACTTCATCAATGGTGTTTTCTTGAGCTCCAATTTCAATTAATATAATATTAGGATTTAGGTCCTGATTATATATGCCGTTCGATGCTTCTCCGCCTTTAGTCAAAATGCCTCTAGTTAAAGTTGGGTATTTTTCTTTTATTTTATCATTTATTTTATTTGCTACTGTTAAATTTTCTTTATATGTATCATAATCTTCACCAATAACGAAAGATATTTTAGCACAGGATTTATTATTTATGATGATAGTAGACTTTTCTTTTGGCAAAGCATCTCTATGAAGATCAATAATTAGTTTATAATCTTTGTATTTGTTTAAAGCATCTTCTAAAAATACTCGGCTAGCTTGATAACTTTTACTATATTTCATGTTGTTTAAATTTAAGTAATCGGTGATGTTATCTTCCATAACATCGGCTTTGATGTTTTGTTTAGCAAGTTTGTCTTGAAGAATATACGAAGCCATCATAACACCCGGTTTTATATTATATCCTTCTAAGGCATTACCTTGGTAGGCTTCACTTTGATGGGTATTATATATATATACTGTTGGGTTTACATCTAGTTTTTTTACCTCTTCTATTTCAGGATTACTAACATATGTCATGGCAGCATCGTTAGCTTTAAAATGAAAGGTGTTTTCTAAGATTGATACCGGTTCGTTTACATTTAAAATTTTTGAAAAAAGTTTTGATAAAATATCATCAGCTTTTTTTTCATATAGAAGGTGATAATTTGAATCAACCATTAAAGCTTTGATAAAATCTTCATTGGAGTTTACTAGTTTTAAATTCATTATTATATTAAAAGATAGTTCATAGCCTAAAAACATAACGAGAGCATAACCGATTATTCTAAATTTAAATCTGCGTTTTTTCTTTAATTTTACTTTTTTCATATTGTCCCTCCATTTTTATAATTATATGAAAGGAGTTTTAAATAAAATGTAGAAAAAAACAAAGTTTATTCACTTTGTTTTTGATGAAGCGCATTATTTAAACCATTACTTATAACCTTGGCTAATTTTTCTATAACAAAGTCTTCTTCTTTTGGGGTTACCATTAGATTATAACCTATTGGGTTTAATATTTCATAAATTAATTCTTTGGTTTCTGATTCTGATAATGTTCCAACCATACCTAATATTTTTTCTTTTTCTTCTTTATTTATTGTAAATTTTTGACTTATTTTTAAGTAATTAACATTGGCTGTTAGTTTTGAAGCGGGATTATTTATATTGGCAGTTTGATAGGCAAAGTGGTCATATAAGTAATTTATTGTATCACTTACTATCGATGCGGCATCAACTACTGTTGGTACACCAATTGCTATTGTGGGAATTCCTAATATATCTTTAGAGATTTCTTTTCTTTTATTACCTACTCCACTACCTGGGTTTATTCCAGAGTCTGTCATTTGAATGGTTTTATTTACTCTTTCGACAGATGAAGCTGCGAGAGCATCAATGGTTATTACAAAACCTGGTTTTATTTCTTTGACAATACTTTTTAGTAAATCACTTGTTTCAATGCCTGTTTCTCCCATTACTCCTGGTGAGATAGCACAAACTCTTCTAAAACCTTCATCAAGTGTGCCATATAAATATATATAATTAGTGACTAGAGTATCAGAGACTACTAGTGGTCCTAAAGCATCAGGGGTTGATTTTTCATTACCTAAACCTAAAACTAGGCACATGTCATCATCTTTGATATTTTGAATTTTTAAAAGTTTTTTTAATTCTTCCGCAAATATTTTACTAACTTTCTTTTGATTATTTGAATCGGTCACATCTTGAAATTCAATAGTTGTATAGTTACCTGGCTTTTTATTTATTTGTTTTGCTTCTTCTTCATTTAGTGTAATATTTGTGATTTTAATGTCATCTATTTGTTTAGTTGGTTTACTTTGTACGAGTTCAACAGCAAGGTCTGTTCTTAAAATACTATTTTTTAAATCTACTTCATGGTTCATATTTTCACCTCATTTTTATTTTTAACCAAGTTGTTAAAACCATACAGATTTTAATTAAATTTTAAAAATTATTTGAGGTGAAATAAAAAAAATGAAAAAATGTTGATTTTTCATAATAAATTTGTTAAAATGGTTATACATGTGGCTTGGAGGTGAAATTATGGCCAACTTAAAGAATGCGAAAAAAAGAATTTCTGTAAATATTAAAAAAGAAGCTAGAAATAATGAATATTCAGCTAGTGCGAAAACAGCTGTTAAGAATACTCTAAGAGCTATTGCTAAAAAAGATAAAGCACAAGCTGAAGCTAATTTAAAAACTGCCATTAAAAGAATCGACAAGGCAGCTGGAGCTGGAGTAATCGCTAAAAATACAAGTGCTCGTAAAAAATCAAGATTAACAAAGAAAGTAAATGCGATGGAGTAATTTACTTTTTTATTTTATTTGAGGTGATTAAATGAGAAAGAAACACGGATTTTTTCTAACTTTTTTGCTTTGTATACTTCTTATTTTTTGTTTTACTTATCGCGAAGAAATTGTAAATTTTGTAATGAGTTCAGCTATTCAAAATAAGCAAGTTGCTTTACCAAATGATGATGAAGAAAATAATTTTAACAATTATGAATTTCAATTTGTTAAAGAAACAAATGATTTTCATGTTAAAAGTAGGCAAGATATTTTAAATGTTATATATACTATTTTAAATCACGGAATAACTGATTTTACTTTTTACTGTGATAAGGATTATGAGAGATGTACAGATGATTTAAGTGATATTTCACAAGATCAAGTTTTACTTTCAACTATTAATAATTTTGTATCACCTTACAATAGCTATGAAAAGGTTTATTTTAAGATTTCTTCTTATGGCGAGGTAAATATGAGTATTGACAAATTATATTCTGATGAAGAAATTAGGTCTGTAGAAAGTAAAATTGCGGAGTTTGAAACAATTAATATTAAAGAAGGTATGAGCGTACGTGATAAGATTAAAGCTTTTCATGATTATTTAATTAATAATAGTGTTTATGATAAAGAGCGCGCCAATGAAATTGAAAATGGAAATGATTCAGGTGGCTCTAATTCTCATAAAGCAACTGGTCCTTTGATTAATGGTATAGCTTTGTGTAGTGGTTATAGTGATGCGATGAAAATATATTTAGATAAATTAGGTGTTCCTAATTATAAAATTTCTAATTCTAATCACATATGGAATTTAGTTAAGCTAGATGGCGAGTGGCTACATTTAGACTTAACTTGGGATGATCCCGTAACTACTGATGGGTCTAATATTTTATTAGATAGATTTTTCCTTGTTACAACTGATAAGTTACACGAGCTAGATCCAACAGGACATAATTTTAATGCGGAATATTATCCAGAAACACAAAACAGTTAAGATTTTCTTAACTGTTTTTATATTCAATTTGCAATTGTATATGGATTTTCTTCAGTGCCACTACCACATAATTTAGTATCCTTTGAAATGTATAAAACTGGGTGTATTGATAACTGTATTTTATCACCTATTGAAGTAGCTATTCCTCCACCATCACCAAGTATTGTTGCTTTATAAAGATCTGTTACATATGCTGCATTGATACTCCAAAAGAATGATTTTAAAAGCCATATGGTATTCTTACAATTTGACATATTAGTTAAAGCTTTTTTTGATGTTCCACACATTTCCACGTTACTATTTAATCTTAAATATTCCGAAGCATTTAATAAACCTATTTTTCCATTCCATATAATCTGATTTTCTTCATATATTTGATTTGCTAAATCATCGTTTCTAATATCATCTATAATACCTACATTAAAATTGTGACTTATTATTTTATCATAATTTGTACTTATAGAATTTAAATATTCTGAATTTAAATATGTATTTATTTCAACTGGAGCATTCCATAAAGTATTATCAGGCCAAACTTGTTGTCCTACACTTTCATCTTTTATTATTTTTAATGTTCCATCTTCTTCTAAAGATATTATTCTCCATGTTTCATTATTAAATGTGATATAATTTTTAGGACTCGCTCCTTTATAAAAATATCTAGTTATCTCATATGTATCCTTATATAAACCATCACCACTATTTACTACTTCCTTTAATAATAAATCTTTTGCTATTGTGCCACTACATTTTATATTACCTTTTGCTTTTATTGATAAATTAGTTTGAAATGCAGCATAACCTACGCCTAATATTAATAGTAGACATATGGTTGATATCATTATGACTTGTTTACTTTTTTTTCTTTTCTCTCTTCTTGTTATCCTTCTTCTCATTTTACTCTCACCCAACTTATTTTAAGTTATACAGTTTTATTATAGCCTATTTTAAGTTAGCACGCAATACCTTAAAACAAGTTATTGTAAAATCAAGTCGGAGGTTAGTTATGAATAGACTAAGAGATTTAAGAGAAGACCACGATTTGTTACAAAAAGATATTGCGAAAATTTTAGGAATGTCACAAACAGGATATTCACAGTATGAAACGGAAACCAATGATATTCCTACAGCTATTTTAAAGAAACTTGCGAATTATTATAATACAAGTATTGATTATATTTTATGTATAACTAATGAAAAGAAACCTTATCCAAAAATTCAAAAATAAAAGAAACCTAGATTTTGTTTCTTTTAATATTCTTCTACTGGCAATGTAATTATTACTTTTGTATACTCGCCTTCTTTGGATTCGTAATTTAGTATGCCATTATGGGCTTTTATAATTTGATCTGATAATGATACACCTAAACCAGTACCTTTTTGTTTGGTGGTATAAAAAGGTTCTTTTATTTTATTTAAAAGTTCTGTGCTCATACCTTTACCATTATCTTTTATGGTGATTATAAGGTTTTTGTCTTTTAGTTTTTCATTTATACTAATTGTTCCCTCTTTATTTTTTGGTATGGCTTCAATACTATTTTTTAGTAAATTTATAAAAACTTGAGTTAATCTATTATAGTCAGCATTTATATAAATATCATTATCAATTATTTTTGATGTCAGTTTTATGTTATTTTTATTGCATAACATGTCAATACTTTTTATAACTTCTTCAATTAGTAAGTTTATATCTATAATATCTTTATTTATTTTTACTTTATTCATAGCTAGAAAATCTTCTAAAAGTAAAAGAGTTCTATTAATTTCATCTTTTAATATTGGAATATATTTTTTGAAGTGTTCAGGATTATCTCCATCAAACATGTCTAAGTATCCTTTACAAACTGCTATTGGATTTTTAATCTCATGAGTTATTTGAAATAATGAGGTATGTATTTGCTCGTTTTGTTTTATTTCTTTGATATTCATATGAAGTTTTAATACTTCTTCTGTTTTTTCTACAAGCATTATAACAGCATACGAAATTATATATAAATAAATTACTTCAATAAGTATTTCAGGTATATATATTGTAAACTGATAATTCATATAACTCATTAGAATTATTGTAATAACTATTTTTAATAAAATAAAAAGTGCTAGAAAATTATATATTTTTTTAGAAATTCTTAAATAAAATAAGTAATATAAAATATATTCTAATACAATTATAAATAAGAAACCTTGATAAAAGTTGTAATAGTAAATGACCATAATAGTAGAGGTTATAATTATTGATGAGTTGGAATTTTTTAGGTAGGCAATAATTAGTGGTATATTTATAATCATAAAAGGCATATTTAAGTATAATGGTGTTGTATATTTAAATAGTAAATATAATACCGAAAATATGGTAACAACTATTAGTAAGTTGTTTTCTTTGTTATTGAATGTTTTTGTATATGCAATATACAAAAAATAAATTGTGAGTGGTAAGCTTATTAAAATTGCATCCAAAATCATAGTATCAAATATCTTCATTTTTATCACCGACATAATTTTACAAAATATACTGTGTCGAAGTTTGTCGAATAATGAAATTTAGAGTCAAAAAGAGAAAGAATTTAATCTTTCTCTTATTCACATGATGTTCCACATGTATTTACATAATTATATTTATATTGATTATTTGAACTTTCAAAGGTTATTCTAACACAACCGGTCATTTTTTCATCTGTTGTAGGGTCAATTACATCTTTTTCACTACTTATATAACCTTCTTTTTGTAAGAAGTCAACACTGACATCACAACTGGTTGTTGGAAGTTTTCTAAAATTGTCTGTTCCCCACCTTTTTGCTGCATCAACAATAGTGTTTTTTTGTTCATCTAAAGTACTTTCTTTAGAATTATTTATAAGTCCAACTATAGTGGGAACTGTTATTGTGGCAAGAATACCTAATATTACAATTACAGCTAATAATTCAATAAGTGTAAAGCCATTATTTTTCATAGTATCACCTAGATTAAATTATACGTTCTTTAAGTTTAAGTGTCAATAATGAAGGGTTACATTCTCCAAAGATTCCTTTATTTTGACATTGTGTAAATTAAGCTTTTGTTGATGCTGTTAAAATGTTTTATTTTAAATAATGATGAATTAAGAGTAAAAATAAATGGCTTGTTGTGATTTGCCTTTATGTTAAAAATGTGCTATGATGTATGTAGATGAAGGAAACTTCATACAATATTAAAGGAACATTCAATACCTCAATGTTGGACGTTGCCATAATTTTTATGTGTATCACCTAAATCATTGACGAATTAGGTGATTTTCTTTTATATTAAGGTTATTAATAATAACGATAATAAAAAGAAGATGATAATGAGTAAGCTTAAGATTAAAAAATCTTTCTTGTTCATTATATCGCCTCCTCTCTTAAAAAGAAAAGTGGCAATCACCCAACTACTGAATGTTCCTTGATACAATTATAACAAACAGTTATACATATTACAATATAATTTGTTACATAATGTTAAAAAGTGGATGTGATAATATATGAAAAGTGTTGGAATAATTTGTGAATATAATCCATTTCACAATGGGCATTTATACCATATTAAAAAGGTGAAAGAATTATATCCTAATTATGTGGTTATTGCTGTTGTTAATGGTAACTTTACTCAAAGAGGTGATATCAGTTTAATAGATAAGTGGACAAAGGCTGATATTGCTTTGAATTATGTTGATTTAGTTATTGAACTACCATTTGTATTTGGAACGCAAGCTGCTGATATTTTTACTAAAAGTGGATGTGATATTTTAAAAGCTTTAGATGTCGATGCTTTTGTTTTTGGTAGTGAAAGTGCAGATTTAGAAAAGCTTAATGAAATAGTTAAAGTTCAAGAAAGTGCAGAATATAGTAATATAATTAAAACTTATTTAGATGAAGGGTTTAACTACCCTACTAGTTTAGCTAAAGCATTAAAAGATTTTGGTATTACTTTAGAAAATAATCCGAATGATTTACTCGGTATTGGTTATATTAGAAATTTAAAAAATGTAGAAATTAGAGCTATTAAAAGAACTAATGATTATCATAGTTATAAATTACAAAAAATTTCTAGTGCGACTAGCATTAGAGAGGCTTTAAAAAAAGGAACTGATGTTAAAGAATATGTTCCTAAAGATAGTTATGAGAGTCTTAGTGATTTACATTTTTGGGAAGATTATTTTGATTTACTTAAATATAAAATAATAAGTACAAATGATTTAAGTATTTATCAAACTGTAGATGAAGGTATTGAAAATAGGATTAAGAAAAATATTTTAAAAGCTAAGAATATTGAGGAATTAATTAATTTAGTTAAATCAAAAAGATATACATATAATAAACTTAAGAGAATGTTTTTACACATTTTATGTTCGTTTACAAAGGAGGAAGCTAAAAGGTGTGAGAATATTCAATATATTAGAGTTTTAGGTTTTAATGATAAAGGTAGACAGTATTTAAATAGTATTAAGAAAGAATGTAAGTTGCCAATTATTACTAAGTATGATGATGACTTTGAAATGATGAGAATAGAAAATAGAGTAAGTAATATTTATAATATTAAAAAAGATGACTTTTTAGAGGAATATAAGCATAAGCCTATAATCCATTAGTCATCTTTTAAATTGTATCAATTTTTAAGAAGTTAGTTGTTTTAACTTCGTGCATTCTTGGGAATCCACCTGTTACAATAACAATATCGCCTTTTTCTAGGTTCATAACTTTAGATGCTTCTTTTTTACTATATTCCATCAATTCATCAATTGTATTATAGTATCCAACGATTACTGGATAAACACCATAGTTAAGAGCTAGAGCTTTAGCTACTTTAGCATCTGGACAAGCGGCAGCAATAAATGATTTTGGTTTTAAAGTACTGATTTTTTTAGCACTATAACCACTTGTGGTGGCTGCAATGATTAATTTAACATTTAATAAGTTAGCACTTTCAACAACATTATGAGCAATAGCACTTGGAATGTTGTTTTCTTTTGCATATGATTTTTGGTGTGCATAGTCGTAATATCTTTCAGCTTCTTCACAAGTTTCAGCCATGTATTTAACAGCATCTGCTGGATGTTTACCAATTGTTGTTTCACCAGATAACATAACAGCATCTGTTCCATCTAATACGGCATTAGCGACATCTGATATTTCAGCACGTGTTGGTCTAGCGCTAGTATACATAGATGCTAACATTTCAGTTGCTACAATAACAGTACGTCCTTTTGTACGGCATTTTTCAATAATTTCCTTTTGTAATACTGGAAGTTTATTCATAGGCACTTCAACACCTAAATCTCCACGAGCAACCATAACTCCATCACTTACTTCGATGATTTCATCAATGTTTTTGATAGCTCTATGACTTTCTACTTTAGAAATTATTTGCATGTCTTCTCTACCATGCTCTTTTAATATTTCTCTAGCTGCTAAAACATCTTCTTTACTACTTACAAATGATAGGGCTAGATAGTCACCATCGTGCTCACAAGCATAGATGATATCTTCTCTATCTTGGTCACTTATGAATGGCATATTTAAATGAACACCTGGTACATTGACACTTTTTCTACTTCCTAATACTCCACCATCAATTATTTTACAGTTAAGTCCATTTTCTAATTTTTCGGTTACTTCTAGTTTCATTAATCCATCTTCTAGTAAGATAACGCTTCCTACTTCAATGCTATCTAGAGCATCTTTATAGTTTACGGTGATAGCTTCTTCAGTTCCTAGAATATCATCTTTTACAATTTTAATAGTTTTTCCTTCGACTAAGTTGATTTGATCATTAGTCATATTTCCTGTACGGAAATCTGGTCCTTTAGTATCAAATAAAACAGCTACATATGAACCTAAATCTTCATTAGCTTTTTTTACTAGATTTAAAGCTGTAGTTTTTTCTTCTTCTGTGGCATGAGAAAAATTAATTCTAGCTACATTCATACCATTTAATACCATTTGTTTAAAAGTTTCATATTTGGCACTGCTTGGACCAATTGAACAAATTATTTTTGTTTTTTTCATGTTACCTCTCCTTTTGACATTTTTCACAATAATAAGTTCCGCGTCCGCCAACATTTATTTTATTTATTTTTGAATGGCAAATAGGACACTCCTCTTTGGTGTGAACAAGTAAGTTTTGCTGAAATCTTCCATGAACTCCTTCACTAGATTCATAGCTTTTTACGGTTGTTCCACCATATTCTATGGCTTTTTCAAGAACCTTTCTTGTAAAATCTATAATATTTTGCAAGTCTTTGTCTTTTAAGTTTGTTGCAATAGTTTTAGGATTTATTTTAGATAAAAAGAGAATTTCATCAGCATAAATATTTCCAATACCGACAATAATAGTTTGGTCTAAAAGCTCGGTTTTAATCGGTTTTTTGTGAAATTTTTGTTTTAAGTATTCCTTGGTTAATTTTTTATCCCAAGGCTCTAACCCTAATTCATTTAATGGTTTTTCGTTAAATGCTTCATCTTTTTTTAGTAAGTACATTTTTCCAAATTTTCTGGTGTCATTATATCTTAAGTCGGTGTTATCTGAAAAGTGAAAAATAACGTGCTGGTGCTTTTCTCTAGGGTCAGTATTTTTTCTGATGTAATATTTACCCTCCATTCTAAGGTGTGATAATAGGTAATAATCATCAAGTTCAAACATTAACCACTTACCTCTTCTTTTTATGTCATGAATTATTTGATTTTTTATTTGGTTTTCAAATTCTTTTATAGAAGGATAAGCTATTATATTATCCCAATAAATTTGAGCGGATAATATTTTTTTGTCTTTGACTTCTTTGATTAATGTTCTTTTGACAGTTTCAACCTCAGGTAATTCAGGCATATTACCACCTACTTCTCTTTGTATTTAGCTTCAATAATTATCTTACCGTTTTTAGATTTTTTTGTTTTCTTTTTTATATATGGTTTTACACTATTATATATTATATATATTCCCCAGCACACTAAGGCAAAAAGCGCTATATATATAAAAAGATGAGCTAAAAAAAATAAGATAATTATTCCTAAAATAAATAGTAAAACTTGTTTTACATTAATGTTCAAAAAAATCACCTAATCAATTATAACATGCTTTTGATGTCATTTCAATTGAAAATAGGTGTTTTTTTGAGGTTTTTTTGGATATTGACTAGGTAAATTAAACATGATAAAATGTTGTTAGTAAATCGATGACAAAGAATAGTAATATAAATGCTATTTTATAAGAGAGTTAGTGGTTGGTGCGAACTAATAATGGCTTTATATGAATCTACTTTGGAGAGAAGTTAAAAACTTCCGGGATGACCGTTATCATAATTAAGCAGCCGTATAGGATGGTACCGTATTACATATACTCCTAACATAGGGCTGTTTTTTCTTTAAATTGGAGGTGTTTATGTATGAATAACTGGTTAAAATATTTTAGTAATGAAGAAGTTTCTGGATTTAGAGGCGCAGAAAATTTATATGGTAAAGCATATTTAATATGTGAAAAGGTTTTTGAAGGAAAGAAAAATAAAGCTGGTATGCCCTATATGGATTATTTATCTTCGTTAGCTGATTATTTTTCTGATGAGAAAGCTAAAGCTGTTTCTTTAATGCATGATATTTTTAAAGAAACTGATTTAACTGAAGAAGATTTAAGTTATATTGGTTTTCCAAGTGATGTAGTTAAAGCTGTATCGATTCTCACAAGAGGTAAAGATGAGGATTACGATTCATTTATTAATAGAATTATCGATAGTAAGAATGGTTTAGCTTTACAAGTTAAAAAAGCTGATTTGAAACAAAGTATGAATGTTAGCGGCTTTGAGGTGTCTGATGAATATTTAAATAGAATCGATGTTAGATATAAGCCACAATATGAGAAAATTTTAGTTTATTTAGATGAAACAGAGGAGAGTTAAACATGATAGATATTAAGTTAATTAGAGAGAATAAAGATTTAGTTAAGGAGAATATTAAGAAAAAATTTCAAGATAAAAAATTACCTTTAGTAGATGAAGTGTATGAACTTGATATTAAATGCAGAGAAGCTAAAGGTAAAGGTGATGAACTTAGGGCATTAAAAAATGAAAAAAGTGCTTTAATTGGTACTTTAATGCGTGAAGGAAAAAAAGAAGAAGCTGAAAAAGTTAAAGCTGAAGTTAGTAAGTATGGTGATGAGATTGAAAGACTAGGTAAAGAGGAAGAACAATTACGCAAGAAAATACATGCAGATATGATGGTTATTCCAAATATTATGGATTCATCTGTGCCTATTGGCGAGGATGACAGCAAGAATGTGGAATTGGAAAAATTTGGAGAGCCTATTATTCCTTCTTTTGAAGTTCCACACCATGCGGATATATGTGCGAGATTAAATGGATTAGATAAAGAAAGTGCGGGAAGAACAAGTGGTAATGGTTTTTACTATTTGATGGGAGATGTAGCTAGGCTACATTCTGCGATGCTTAGTTACGCTAGAGATTTTATGATAGATAAAGGTTTTACTTACTGCATCCCTCCATTTATGATTAGAAGTGATGTTGTAAATGGTGTTATGAGTTTTGAAGAAATGGATGCAATGATGTATAAAATTGAAGGTGAAGATTTATATTTGATTGGTACATCTGAACACTCTATGATTGGTAAATTTCAAGGACAAATTATTAAAGAGGAAGAACTACCTATTACACTTACTAGTTACTCACCTTGTTTTAGAAAAGAAGTTGGAGCTCATGGTATTGAAGAACGTGGACTTTATAGAGTTCATCAATTTGAAAAACAAGAGATGGTAGTTTTGTGTAAACCTGAAGATGGTATGAAATTTTATGATAAAATGTGGAAGTATACTGTGGAATTTTTTAGAAGTTTAAATGTTCCAGTTAGAACACTAGAGTGCTGCAGTGGTGATTTAGCTGATTTGAAGGTTAAATCATGTGATGTTGAAGCATTTAGTCCTAGACAAAATAAGTATTTTGAAGTTGGATCTTGTTCAATCTTAGGTGATGCTCAAGCTAGAAGACTTGGAATACGTATGAAAACTAAAAATGGGAATGAATATGTGACTACTTTAAATAATACCGTGCTTGCTACTCCAAGAGGTTTAATTGCCTTTTTGGAAAACAATGTAAATGAGGATGGTAGTGTAAATATTCCAGAAGCATTAAGGCCTTATATGGGAGGTATTGAGAAATTAGTTCCTAAAGACTGATATTAATTTATCGGTTTTTTTCATAATAAAAAGGAATTTCGCCTTTCACGAAGTATGTTAATATATGAAAGGAGGAATTCCTATGTTTTATTTGATAGAACAATTTAGATTTATTATTTATGTTATTTGGGAATATTTTGATTATAAATCAAGATAGATGACTATCTCCATTTGTATAATCGATAGTGATGCCATCTTGTACATTATATATATAGACATTGAAGCATATTTTTCCGCATTTATCTTCTACTGAACTTGCTTCGATTTGAACACCACTAGCAAGTAAGTTATTACCTTTATAAATTGGAGTTACTCTATATAAAACATGATTGTTTGTTTCTTCTATGTAATTTGCAACTTCGTTTTCAAAGTCTAACATGGCTCCAGTGTTCATCTGTCTTGTACAGGTTATTAAGTTTTTTTCATTGGCATTTTCACCAGTTAATTGATAACCTATTAGATGACAACGATTATACAAATATTTTCCACTTACAATATCATATTTTATAGTATGCCAGCCAGTAGGTTTAATCATACCGATTGAACCTCTTTCTGTAGTTGGCATGGTTTCTTTTCCAACTTTAGCAAAGGCCTGTCCAGCTCTATTTAAACTATCTAAATCACTATATGATTCAAACGTTTCTTTAGTATAGTCTTCATCTAAAAAATTTGGTTTATTATTATTTATTTCAGTATAAGCATTACCATGATATTCAGGTATGTTTTCTAATGTATATGTTTCTTTTGGTTCGATTAATGGTTCAGTTAAAAATTCTTTTATTTCATTTTGATATGCAATACACAAGAATATTAAAACTATTAAAGTAGTTATAAATATATTTTGTTTTTTCTTTTTACTTCTTCTTGCCATTATTTTGCCTCAGCCCAGTTTTTTCCGTAATGGATATCTATATCTAAAGGAACAGAAAGGTCACATACATTATCCATAATATCAGTAACTATTTTTTGTACTTTTTCTAATTCTTCTTTTGGTACATCAAATATTAGTTCATCGTGTACTTGAATAATCATTTTACTTTTTAAATTATTATCTTTGAAAGCTTTATATACTTTAACCATAGCTAATTTTATTATGTCAGCAGCAGTTCCTTGAACCGGTGTATTTAATGCAATACGCTCGCCACTTTGTCTAATTGTATAAACAGTGTTTTTTAATTCTGGAATGTTTCTTTTTCTATTAAACATAGTAGTGACATAACCTTTTTCTTTGGCATGAGCAATAGTATTATTCATATATTCTTTAATACCAGGATATGTTTCTAGATATGTGTCAATAAATTTTTGGGCTTCAACTGCTCTCATACCAATGTTTTCACCTAGACCAAAGCTACTAATACCATATATAATTCCGAAGTTAACAGCTTTAGCTACTCTTCTCATTTCACTAGTTACTAGCTCTAATGGTACTTTATAAATATCACTAGCTGTTTTAGCATGGATATCTAGTTTATTATGAAAGGCTTCTTTTAAAGCTGGAACATTAGCCATATGGGCAAGTATTCGAAGTTCTATTTGTGAATAGTCAGCGCCTAAAATATAATCATAGGTTGGTATGAAAGCTTTTCTAATTAATCTTCCGTAATCATCTCTAACTGGAATGTTTTGTAAATTTGGTTCAATTGATGATAATCTACCAGTTCTAGTTAGATTTTGGGTATATATTGTATGAATTTTATTATCTGAAGAAACTGTATTTATTAATCCTTCTACATATGTACCATAAATTTTAGATAGTTTTCGGTATTCGATTATTTGATTTATTATTGGATGTTTATCTTTTAATTTTTTTAACACATCGATAGCTGTGGAATATCCACTAGCTGTTTTCTTTTTATGTGGAAGGTTTAATTTTTCAAATAAAACTTCACTTAATTGACTTGGAGATGAAATGTTGAATTCACATCCGGCATTATTATATATATCTTTAGTTAATAGTTCTAATTTTATTTTTATATCTTCACCCATGTCTTTTAAGACTTGTTTATCAACTTCAACACCAGTAAATTCCATATCAGCTAAGACTGTAGCTAAAGGAAGCTCAATTTCATTAAATAAGTATTCGACATTTTCTTCTTTTATTTTATTTTGGAAAAATTCTTTTGTTTCATAGATGAATTTAGCTCTATCTACACAGGCTTTGACTATTTCTTCTTCGCTAGGCATTTTTAAATGAATGAACTTTCCATATATTTTTTCATAAAATTCTAAATTATAATCTATTTGATTTGCTAAATAAGCCATATCTTCTTTCATGTTATAATCTAGTAAGGCTCCAGCTATCATGGTATCAAATGTTACATTATCTATTTCCACTCCTTGCCATTTGAGGGCGACAACCATCTTTTTTAAATCATAAGTATATTTTATGTTTTTTGTTAAAAATTTAGGGTTCTGTTTTAATATTTCAAGAGGAATAAAATAAGCTATTTCCTTATTATAAACCCCCATACCTAATATAGGTGATTTATGATAGTTTTGTCCAAATACTTCAAGATAGATGGCAACATCTCCATCTATTTTAATGTCGTTTACATCTTTTATAATTTGGATTTTTACTTCTTTTTTAGGAGTTTCTTTTTTTTCTTGTTTTTTTAAGAAAGAATAAAATTCTAAATCTTCATATATCTTGTTTAATTCTTCTTTATTTTCACCTTTATATTTGGTGTCTTCAATGGTTATTTCCATTGGAACATTTTTAACGATAGTGGCTAGATGATATGACTTATAAGCATTTTCTTTGTCATTTTTTATTTTTTCTCCAAGTTTTCCTTTGATGTTATCAACATTTTGATAAATACCATCTAATGTTTTATATTCATGAAGAAGTTTTAAGGCTGTTTTTTCACCTACACCTTTAACTCCAGGAATATTATCAGAAGGATCACCCATTAAAGCTTTTAAATCAATGACATTTATTGGTTTTATTCCATAAGCTTCTTCGAAAGTTTTTTCATTATATCTAATATAATCTTTTTGTTTTAAAAGTTTAATATCTACATCTTTTGAAATTAACTGTAATAAATCTTTATCACTGCTTACAATTGTTCCGATAAAATCTTTATCATCATCGCAGAATTTAGCAAATGTTCCAATAATATCATCTGCTTCATAATTATCTATTTCATAGTATTTAATGCCCATGGCAGTCAGTAAATCTTTAGCAATTGGAAACTGTTTTTTTAATTCATCAGGTGTTTCTACTCTGCCACCTTTATAGTCTTCATATTCTTGATGTCTAAAGGTTTTTCCTTTATCAAAAGCAACTATTACATATTCTGGATTTTCTTCGTTTATTATTTTATGTATCATATTAACAAAGCCAAATAAGGCATTAGTTGGAAAACCTTTACTATTATTCATGAAATTACCATTATATGCTGTGGCGTAATAACTTCTAAACATAAGGTTGTTTCCATCTATCATAATTATTTTTTTCATACTTTATCACCTAATAATATTTTAGCATTATTATTTACTTTATAACAAGAAAAAAGTTCATGTTTTGAACTTTTATTTTAATTTTTGAATAATATTTTCATCTAATCCTGTTAATCTTGCAATATCAGCTAAATTCATATTTTCTTTTAACATGTTTTTAGCAATTTCTATTGCTTTTTTGTTTGATCCTTCTTTTAATCCTTGTTCCAATCCTTGTTCCAATCCTTGTTCTAAGCCTTCTGCATGTCCTTCTTTAACAGCTTCTGCATGGTCGATTTTCTTCATCCATTCATCCATC